>DATDJA010000377.1:0-2501 GCA_036520795.1 Candidatus Limnocylindrales bacterium | reverse complement strand
ACCGAGAAGGGGGACATCGTCATCGGGATCAAGGGCGCCCTGTCCCCGATCGCGGCCGGCAACTTCGTCGCCCTCTCGGAGTGCGGCTACTACGATGGGACGGTGTTCCATCGGACCGCGGCGCTCCCGGACGGGACCCCGTTCGTGATCCAGGGCGGCGACCCGACGGGCACGGGCACCGGCGGACCCGGCTACACGATCAAGGACGAGCTGGTCACCACCCAGTACAAGCGCGGGACGGTCGCCATGGCGAGGACCGCCGCCCCTGATTCGGTGGGCTCGCAGTTCTTCATCGTCCTCAGCGAGGAAGCTGTCCCCCCGCTCGCCAGCGCCAACACCTACCAGATCATCGGCGAGGTCACCGCCGGGATGGACGTCGCGGACGCGATCTTCGTCGCCTCCGGCGGTGTCGACCTCCCGGCCAACCCCGTCGCCATCACGTCGGCGACGGTCGCCAATCCCTGACGGTCCGCCCGAACCATCGGCCCAGTACCAAGGAGTCCACTCATGACCAAAGCCGTCATCGCCACCGAGATCGGCGACATCGACGTCGACCTGTTCACCGACGGCGCCCCGAAGGCCGCCCAGAACTTCGTCGACCTCGCCAACAAGGGCTTCTACGACGACGTGATCTTCCATCGCGTCATCCCGGGCTTCGTCATCCAGGGTGGCGATGGCGAGCACGGCAAGAAGGCGTCGCTCAACGCGGGTCGGGTCGGAACGGGCGGCCCCGGGTACAAGTTCGCCGACGAGCCGATCACCGGCGACTACTACCGCGGGACCCTCGCGATGGCGAACTCGGGGCCGAACACCAACGGGTCGCAGTTCTTCATCTGCCACCAGGACCTGACCGGGAAGCTGCCCAAGAACTACACGATCTTCGGCCAGGTGACGAAGGGGTTGGACGTCGTCGACCAGATCGCGACCGCGCCGCGGAACAGCCGCGACCTGCCCGATTCGCCGGTCGCGATCAAGACGGTGACGATCCTCGACGAGGCGTGAACTCCGTCGATTGACACACAATCGTTAAGGGATATTCACCCAAGCGACGACTCAGGCACCTTCCCCAATCCCGACCTGCTCGCTAGGATTGCCGTGCTGCCAGTCAGCAAGCGCTGCCCCAGCATCAGGATCATGGGTAGGTTGGGTTAGGGTAGTCGGTTAAGCCGACGCGATAGATGATCCTGAAGCGTGGCAGAAGGTCCGCCGCAGGGTGGACACCTTCACCGGGACAGCAACGAGGCGGCTCCTCACGGAGCCGCCTCGTAGTTTGTCTGGGGCCTACCGTCCCGTTGCCTCCCCCAAGTTGGTCATCGAGCCATCGGGTGAATGCACTTGTCGGCCGGACCCCGCCGACCCTGACATGTACGCATGCGGTGAATGCGAAAGGGCTGGATCGGCCCGCGACCTGCCCGAACATTCATCCCACGAGTGCTAGGCCAGGAAGAACGCTCCGGAGCTGGCCGAGCATTCACCCCGCGACTGGTTGGCCAGGTCGAGGGCGGTCCCCACGCTCAGCCGCAGGTCCGCGACCGAACGCCGCGTGAACGAGTGCTCGTCTTGCATTCACGCCATGAGTACAAGACAGGGTGACGCCGTGAGGGCGTCGTCGCGGGATGCCCGACAATCGAGTCGTGACCCATCAGCGCGAGCTCTCGCCCGAGATCCTGTGGTCGCCGCCGGCCGACGCGCGCGAACGGTCGAGGATGGGGCGGTATCTCGACTGGCTCGCGGCGGAGCGCGGCATCGACCTCGCCACCTACGACGACGCCTGGCGATGGTCGGTCGACGAGCCTGGTGCGTTCTGGCAGTCGATCTGGGACCACTTCGGGGTTCGCTCGGCCACGCCGCTGGGGCCCGCGCTGGCGGATGCGCGCATGCCCGGTGCCCGCTGGTTCCCCGACGCGAAGCTGAACTACGCCGAGCGCGCGCTTGCCCTGCCCGGCCGAGCGGCCGACGATGTCGTCATCCTGGGCCGCTCGCAGACGAGGGACCCGAGGGACCTGACCGCCGCCGAGCTGCGTGACGCCGTCGCACGATGCCGGGCGGGCCTCATCCGGTTCGGCGTCCGGCGTGGTGACCGCGTCGCGGCGTTCCTGCCCAACGTCCCCGAGGCCGTGATCGGCCTGCTCGCGACGGCGTCGCTCGGCGCGATCTGGTCGTCGTGCGCGCCCGAGTTCGGGACCAAGGCCGTCGTCGACCGCCTGGCGCAGATCGAGCCCGTGGTCCTGCTGACCATCGATGGCTACCGTTATGGGGACCGCGACATCGACCGGTCGAACGCCATCGCCGACATCCGAGCCGCGTTGCCGACCCTCCGGGCCACCGTCGTCGTGCCGTACCTGCGGCCGGAGGCGGACGCCGTCGACGTGATCCCGGGCGCTGTGTCGTGGTCGTCGCTCCTGGCCGACACCGCGCCGCTCGCCTTCGACCCCGTCCCGTTCGACCACCCGCTGTATGTCCTGTTCTCGTCGGGCACGACCGGCCTGCCCAAGCCGATC
>DATDJA010000376.1:0-2668 GCA_036520795.1 Candidatus Limnocylindrales bacterium | reverse complement strand
GCGCTCCTTGGCGCCGGCCACCAGGACCGGCGCTGTGGCGTCGTGTCCAGCAGGGCGAGGACGGTGTCGAGGATTCGATCCGCGGACTCGTGCTCGTCCACGCGGAGCCACGACTCGACGACGCGCGCGACGTCTCGATTGGAGTCCATCAGATGACCTCCCAGGCCGTCGGGCGCAGGTCGGCGTCGAGCGCCGCCCGCATTGCGCGCATCGCGTGGTGATGTTGCGAATGAGCCGTCCCGACCGGGATGCCGAGGATCTCGGCGACCCGGTCGAGCGGCAGACCGAGGTAGTGGTGAAGCACCACGACCGAGCGGTGTTCGATCGAGAGACGGCGGAAGCCGCGCTCCAATTGGTCGCGGTCAATGACCGAGCTCAGGCCATCGTCCACGGCCGCGTCGTCCGCCGGGAGCAGGTGCAGGTTCGGTGCCCAGCGACGTTCCTTCCGGCCTTCCGTGTAGCAGGCGCGCACGAGGAGCCGGTACGACCAGGCGTCGAAGCGCGCCGGATCGCGGAGTTGCGGAAGGTCCTGCCAGATGGCGAGCAGCGCCTGCTGCGTCGCGTCCTCGGCGAGGTCCATGTCACGCAGGATCCTGCGTGCCACGGCCAGGAGCCGGTCGGCGGCCCCGGCGGCCAGGAGCGCATACGCCCCCTTGTCGCCGTGCTGGGCCCGGACCACGAGATCGGTATCCATGCCGCTCCGCCAGACGGCATCGGCTTCGTCCGATGCCAATCACCCGGTATGGGCGTGGTGCCATCGCGAAGTTGTCAATCCTCGTGGGGACGACGCTAGGAGACGGTGATGATCACCTTCCCGCGCGCCTGACCCGCATCGACGCGGCGCAGCGCTTCCACGACCTCCGCCAGCGGGTAGCGGCGGTCGATGGCCGGCGTGATCTGGCCCGCCGCGGTCATCTCGAGCAGCGTCGCGACGTCGGCCGACGCGAACGGCTTCCACCACAGCATCAGGCCCATCGACCGGTTGCTGGCAAGCGAGGCGGCCGGACCGACGGCCATCGCCTTGAGGACGCCCGAGCCCGAACCACCGAGCGTGACGTAGGTCCCGCCCGGTCGCAGCGCGCGGCGGATCCGCGAGATCGGGTGATGCGAGTCGGTATCCACGATCCAGTCGTAGCGCTCGCCCGACGCCGTGTAGTCGGTCATGCGGTAGTCGAGCACGTGATCGACACCCAGGGAGCGCACGAACTCGACCTTCGCGGTGCTGCAGACACCGGTCACCTCGGCGCCGCGCGCCTTCGCGATCTGGACCGCGAACGGGCCGACGTTGCCCGACGCGCCGTCGATCAGGACCCTGTCGCCGGGTCCGACCGTCCGGCCGTCGCGTCGCCGGAGCCCCTGGATGGCGAGGATCGCCGAGTGCGGAAGCGTAGCCGCTGTCTCAAAGGGCATGCCCTCGGGAATGGCGGCGAACGCCCGCTCCGGTGCCGCGACGTACTCGGCGAACGCTCCCTGGCGGAACGGGTAGAGATCGCCGAACACCCCATCGCCCGCCTTGAAGCGCGTGACCCCGGGCCCGATCGACTCGACGGTGCCCGCGGCGTCGATGCCGAGGTGGATGTTCCGCGGACGCCGGAGCCCGAGGAACAGGCGCGTGAACTGGGGCCGGGGCGCGATGCCGTCGAGGTCGGCCCGGTTGACGGACGCCGCCCGGACGCGGACGACCACCTCGCCGGCCGCGGCGACCGGCGGATCGATGTCACGCAACTCCACCACGTCGACCGAGCCGTACCGCTCCCGAACCGCCGCCTTCATCGCAACGCGAGCTCGAGGAAGGCGAGGACGTCGGCGCGCTCGTCGATCAGCTTCCCGGTCGGCTTGCCGATGCCGTGCCCGGCGTCCGTGTCGATGCGGATCAGGATCGGCGCGTCACCGGCCTGGGCCGCCTGGAGCGCCGCGGCGAACTTGAACGAATGAGCGGGCACGACCCGGTCGTCGTGATCGCCCGTGGTGACGAGCGTGGGCGGGTAGTCGACGCCCGGCCGGCAGTTGTGGAGCGGCGAGTACGAGAGCAGCGTCCGGAACTGCGCGGGATCCTCCGCTGAACCGTAGTCGCTGGTCCAGCCCCAGCCGATCGTGAACTGGTCGAACCGGAGCATGTCCATGACGCCCACCTCGGCGATCGCCGCCCCGAACAGCTCCGGGTGCTGGGTGATGCTGGCGCCGACGAGCAGGCCGCCGTTCGAGCGGCCGCTGATCCCGATCCGATCCTCGCGCGTCCAGCCCGATGTCGCCAGCCAGCGTGCGCACGCGGCGAAGTCGTCGAACACGTTCTGCTTGTTCGCGAGCCGGCCCGCATCGTGCCAGGCCTTGCCGTACTCGGCTCCACCGCGCAGCGACGCGACGGCCAGCACGCCGCCGCGCTCCAGCCAGGCCAGCCACTCGGGCTTGAACATCGGCCCGATCGCGATCTGGAAGCCCCCGTAGCCGTAGAGCAGGGTCCGGACGTCGCCGGTGGGCTGGAGGTCGCGGCGCCGGGTCAGGAACAGCGGCACCCTCGTCCCGTCATCGGACGTCACGAACACCTGCTCGCTGACGAAGTCGTCGGGGTTCCAGGGCAGGTCTGGCCGCGCGCCGGTGCGGACCGAGCCGTCGGCCATCGACACCGCCAGGACCGATGCGGGCGCGTTGAAGGTGACGAACGTCAGGT
>DATDJA010000375.1:0-2966 GCA_036520795.1 Candidatus Limnocylindrales bacterium | reverse complement strand
CGCTGCTCGTTCCGGGTCACCGAGGCGGTTCACACCATCGAGCGGCTGGTCGACAAGGCCGCCGACGCGATCGGCATGGACCCGGCCGAGTTCCGGATGAAGAACTTCATCCGCAAGGACCAGTTCCCGTACACCAGCGCGACCGGCTGGGAGTATGACTCGGGCGACTACCACGGCGCCCTCCAGAAGGCGCTCGACCAGATCGGCTACGGCGACCTGCTCAAGGAGCAGGCCGAGAAGCGGGCCCGCGGCGAGCTCATGGGCATCGGGATCAGCTCGTTCACCGAGATCGTCGGGGCCGGACCGTCGAAGGACTTCGACATCATCGGCATCAAGATGTTCGACTCGGCCGAGCTCCGGGTGCATCCCACGGGTTCGGCGATCCTGCGCCTCGGCGTCCAGAGCCAGGGCCAGGGGCACGAGACCACGTTCGCCCAGATCGTGGCCGAGGAGCTGGGCATCCCGGCGTCCAAGGTCAAGGTCGAGGAGGGCGATACGGACACGGCGCCCTACGGCCTCGGCACCTACGCCTCGCGGTCGACCCCCGTCGCCGGCGCGGCGACCGCCATCGTGTCGCGCAAGATCAAGGAGAAGACGCGCCACCTGGCCGCGCACCTGCTCGAGTGCTCGCCCGACGACCTCGAGTGGACGCCCGGCCAGTGGAACGTCAAGGGCTCGCCCGACCGGGTGAAGACGATCGCCGAGCTCGCGTTCGCCGCGTACACCAACCACCCGGCGGGGATGGAGGCCGGCCTCGAGGCGGTCGACTACTACGACCCGCCCAACCTGACCTTCCCGTTCGGCAGCTACATCTGCGTCGTCGACATCGACAAGGGCACGGGCCAGGTGCACGTGCGCCGGTTCGTGGCCGTCGACGACTGCGGCAACATCATCAACCCGATGATCGTTGACGGGCAGATCCACGGTGGCCTGACGATGGGCCTCGCCCCCGCGCTGTACGAGGAGATCTCGTACGACGCGCAGGGCAACAACCTCGCCGGGACGTTCATGGACTACCTGCTCCCGACGGCCGTCGAGACTCCCTCCTGGGAGACGGGCAAGACCATCACCCCCTCGCCGCACCACCCGCTGGGCGCGAAGGGCGTGGGCGAGTCGGCCACTGTCGGCGCCCCGCCGGCGATCGCCAACGCCGTCGTCGATGCCCTGAGCCACCTCGGCGTCGAGCACATCGACATCCCGATCACGCCCCAGAAGGTGTGGGCCATCCTGCACGAGAAGGGCATCTCCTGACCCCATGCCGGGACGGAGCCTGTTCCCGCGCGTCGCGGAGCTCGAGGCCAGCGGAGGGACGTTCGCGGTCGCCACGGTCGTGGCGGTCCAGCGTCCCACGTCGGCCCGGCCCGGGGCGATGGGGATCGTCCATCCCGACGGCACGATCGAGGGCTGGGTCGGCGGCAGCTGCGCCCAGCCCGTCGTCGTCCGCGAGGCGCTCCGTTCGCTCGCGGACGGCCACCCGCGGCTGCTCCGCCTCTCGAAGACGGCGCCCGCGGAAGGGCGCCGCGGCGACGGGGTCGTCGAGCTGGTCATGACCTGCCACTCGGGGGGCACGCTGGAGATCTACGTGGAGCCGCACCTTCCTGCGCCATCGCTGTGGCTGGCCGGCACGACGCCGATCGTTGGCGCGCTCGCGACCCTGGGGGCCGCGACGGGCTGGCGGGTGTCGGTGTTCGACCCGATCGCCGACGAGGACGCCTTCCCGGGCGCCGAGCGGGTCTCGACGATGACGGCGCTCGGGCGCGTCGATCCGGAGCTCTCGCCGTATGTCGTCGTGGCGACCCAAGGCATCTGGGACGAGGAGGCGCTGGCCGCCGCCCTCCGCCGCGACGTGTCCTACGTCGGGCTGGTGGCGTCGCCGACGCGGTCCGGCGTCGTCCGCGCCTGGCTGCGCGACGAGGCCAACGTGCCCGAGGAGCGGCTGGCGGCGCTGCGTGCGCCCGCGGGCATCGACCTCGGTGCCGAGACCCCCGAGGAGATCGCGCTCTCGATCCTCGCCGAGCTCGTCCAGGTCCGCCGCGGCCGCGCGTCCTTCGTGGCGGTGCCGGGTCCGGCGACGCTGGCGGGGGAGGGGGCCGCGGGCGCGCTCGAGGCCGTGTCCCTCGCGCCCGTCGTCGACGACATCGTCCTGCTCGACCCCGTCTGCGGCATGACCGTGGACCGCGAGCACGCCCGGCACCTCGCCGAGCACGACGGCGCCGTGTACGCCTTCTGCTCGATGGGCTGTCGGACCGCGTTCATCAAGGAGCCCGGCGCGTACGTCGCCGGCTCGACCACCGCAGGCGCCTGACCGCGGCCCTTCTTCGGAGACATCCATGCAGTTCAGTGGCACCGTCGACATCAACGCGCCGCGCGACCGCGTTTGGGCCTTCCTCATGGACCCCAACGAGGTCGGGCCGTGCGGGCCGGGCGTCGAGTCGATCGAGGTCATCGACGAGGACCACTTCAAGGCCAAGGCGAAGGTGGGCATCGGGTTCATCTCGGCCAAGTTCGTGGTCGAGATGACGGTCGCCGAGAAGAACGTGCCCGACCTCGCGGTCCTCAAGGCACACGGCCAGGCGCCGGGATCGGCGGTCGACGCGACGGCCAACATGGCCCTGTCCGGACCGGCCGAAGGCCCGACGAAGATGGACTGGTCGGCCGACGTCCTGATCGCCGGCACGCTCGCGTCGGTCGGGGCGCGGCTGATCGAGGGCACGGCCAACAAGATGATCGGCCAGACCTTCGAGTGCATCAAGGGCAAGCTCGAGGCCGGCTGAGCGACGACAGCGCTCGATCGAGTGGACCGGATCCAGGCCGTCATCGGGCCTGTCGCGACCAACGTCTACGTGCTCGCCGACCCGTCGTCGCGCGAGGCGATCGCCATCGACACGGCGACGCCGTCGCTCGCCTGGATCTCGGGAGCCCTCGAGGAGCGAGGCTGGACGCTCAAGCTGATCGTCAGCACGCAC
>DATDJA010000374.1:0-5615 GCA_036520795.1 Candidatus Limnocylindrales bacterium | reverse complement strand
GGAGGCGCGCTGGCCCAGGGCTACGCGACCGACGATTTCCCCCCGATCGACGAGCCGATCCGGCTGTTCGCCTCGGCGCTCGCCGGCGACGGTCCGACGCCGTGGGGCTTCGTTCCGCTCAGCGTGCCCGAGGACCATCGGCCGTTTGTGCAGCCGCTCCGCCAGGCGTACGACCTTCGCGCTCCGGTCCGTGCGATCTTCGCGGAGCAGCAGGTCCCGGCGCCCGAGTGGCCGCACACCTGTGCCTTCGCGCTTGTGGTCGAGCTCGCCCGCGTCCGCGAGGCGATCGACCACCGGATCGCCGTGCGGCTCGTCCTCGAGACCGTCAATGGGATGGCCAAGACCGCGCCGATGACCGCGAAGCATCTGCGCGACGCCGCCGGGTAGGACGGCCATCGGCGAACCTACGCCATTGGCTCCAGCACGAACACCGGGATCTGGCGCTCCGTCCTGGCTTGGTACTTGGCGTAGTCGGGCCACGCCTCGACGGCCCGCGCCCACCAGGTCGCCTTCTCGTCGCCGGTGACCTCGCGCGCGCGGAAGTCCAGCTTCGCCTCGCCGTCCTGGAGCTCCACGTGGGGTTGCTTGCGCAGGTTGTAGTACCAGACGGGATGCCTCGGCGCGCCACCCAGCGACGCCACGACGGCATAGACGCCGTCGTGTTCGACGCGCATCAGGGCGGTCTTGCGCAGCTTGCCCGTCTTCGCGCCCACCGACGTCAGGACGATGATCGGCCGACCGCGGAGGTCCCCGGCCGTTGCGCCGCCTGACTTCTCATAGCGCTCCGCCTGATCGCGCGCCCAGCGCGCGGTCCCGGGTGCGTAGTCTCCGCTCAGCGGCATGGCATGGCTCCTAGGCTCCGGCCGGCTCCGGCATGTCGATCGTGTCGAAGCCGGCGTAAGCGACGCCATCGAACGCCGCAAAACGGTCGCGCATGATCGCGCAGGCCGCCGGATTGTCGTCGACCATCAGGAACCGGCGCCCCAGCTCGTACGCCGCCGCCCCGGCCGACCCGCTGCCGGCGAAGAAGTCGGCGACGATGCCGTTCGGGGGGCACGAGGCCTGGATCATGCGGCGCACGATGCCGACGGGCTTCTGGCTGGGATAGCCGGTCCGCTCGCGACCGCCCGTTGGCACGATCGTGTGCCACCAGGTGTCCGTCGGGAGCTTGCCGCGCGCCGCCTTCTCGGGGCCGACGAGGTCGGGCGCCATGTACGCGATCCTGTCGACGGCGTCGGCATCGAAGGCATAGCGGGCGGGGTCTTTCACGTAGACGAGGATCGTGTCGTGCTTGGGTGGCCAGCGCCGCGACGTGCGGGCCCCGTAGTCGTAGGCCCAGATGACCTCGTTGAGGAAGCACTCCCGGCCGAAGATGCCGTCCAGCATGACCTTCACGTAGTGGACCTCGCGCGCGTCGAGGTGGAGGTACAGGCTTCCCGTCGGCTTCAGGACCCGGCGGATCTCCGCCAGGCGCGGCTCGAGGAACCCGAGATAGTCCTCGTGGATGTCGTCATAGCCCTGCACGCCGATCGTCTCGGTCCGATACCGCCTGCCGGCCCAGCCCGTCCGGTCGCCATCGACCTCGTCCCGGATCGTCCGCAGCCGCCGGAGCGACTGGCGCTTGCCGGTGTTGAACGGCGGGTCGTTGTACGAGAGGTCGATCGAGTCGTCGGGGAGGGCCGCCAGGGTGACGAGGTTGTCGGCGAGGACGACCCGCCCGCGGTTGCCTTCGAGGATGTCGTCCACCACGCGGCCAGCCTAGCGCGCCTCGCCTCCCGACGGCGCGTGCCCCGACGGGCGGAGCACCCCGGTCATCCGTTGACGATAGCCGCTCGCGTCCAGTCTGGCCCGCAGGGCGCGATCGGGAGGTCCGCACGTATCCTGACCGACGATGACGCACTTCGCGCTCGACGATCCGCTGTTGGACGCCCAGGCGCTGCGCGTGGCCGGTTCGGCGGTCTATGGCGGCGCCGATCCGGAAGAGTGCCTCGCAGCGTGCGCCCGCGTCCGCGACACGGACCTCATCAGCTGGTACGTCGCCTGGATGGCCGCAGCCGACGCCGCGGAGGCGATCGGGAACCGGGAGGCCGACGAGGGTCACGGGGAGTCCGCGCGAGGCGCCTTCCTGCGCGCGTCGAACTACGCGCGAAACGCCGGCGTGATGCTGCTCGGGGCGCCGATGGACTCGCGGCTCGTCGAGGCCCAGGCGCGGCAGACGGCGCTGTTCCGGCGCGCCGCATCGTTGCTCGCCCGCCCGCCGGAGCTGGTCGAGATCCCGTTCGAGGCGACCACGCTGCCGGGCTACTTCTTCAGCGCCGGCGAGGGTCGTCGCGAGACCATGATCCTCACCGGTGGGTACGACGGGACCGCCGAGGAGCTGTACCTGTTCAACGGCGCCGCCGCCCTCGAGCGCGGCTACAACGTCCTGGCGTTCGACGGACCGGGGCAAGGATCCGCCCTGGTCGAGCGAGGGCTGACGATGCGGCACGACTGGGAGTCCGTGGTCACGCCCGTCGTCGACTTCGTCGTCGCGCGCGACGACGGCGACCCGGAGCGCATCGCCCTCATCGGGCTCAGCCTGGGGGCCCACCTCGCGCCGCGGGCGGCGAGCGCCGAGCACCGGCTCGCTGCGTGCATCGCCGACTGCGGGTCGTTCGACCTCTATGCGGCGTTCCTGGCCCGGGTTCCACGCCCGCTCGCCGGCCCGTTCGACCGTGGCCGGCGGCCCGCCGTCGCGGTCATGCGCCGGATCCTCGAACGCCTTGCGAAGGATCCCACCGCCGGCTGGGTGCTGCGCCGCGGGATGCTCGTCCACGGCGTCGACGACGTCATCGATTACGTCGAGGCCCTGCGGCCGTTCACCCTCGAAGGGCGCGCCGGCGCGATCCGCTGCCCCACCTGGGTGTGCAGCGCCGAGGGTGACGACATCAGCGCGTCGGCGCCCCAGCTCGTCGATGCCCTGACCTGCCAGCACGAGTACGTCCACTTCCGGGAAGCCGAGGGAGCCGGCGACCACTGCGAGGTCAACGCACGCGCCCTGTACCACCGCGAGTCCTTCGGCTGGCTCGACCTCGTCCTCCATCCCGAGCGAGCGGACCCTGACGAGGCGCCACGCTCCTTCGAGCCGGCCTGACGGCGACCCGTGCGGACGCCACACCTGCGCACGGGACGCCTCGTCCTGGATCCACTCCGCGTGGCCGACGCGGACGCGATGGTCACCGTCCTGGGTGACCCGGCGCTGTATGCGTTCACCGGCGGCGAGCCCCCGGAGCCCGACGCGCTGCGCGAGACCTACGGGCATCTCGTCGCGGGTCCGTCCGACGACCCCGCCGAGGCCTGGCACAACTGGGTCGTCCGGCTCGCGGCCACCGGCACGGCCGTCGGGACGGTGCAGGCGACGCTCTGGGAGGGCGAGCGGCGGGCGGCGGTGGCATGGCTGACCGGGACGCCGTGGCAGGGACACGGGTACGCCTCCGAGGCCGCCCGGGCGGTGGTCGACTGGCTTGCGTCCGTGGGCGTCCGAACGATCGAGGCGCACATCCACCCTGATCACCGAGCGTCGGCGGCAGTCGCGGTACGGATCGGCCTGCGGGCGACCGAGGAGGTCGTCGACGGCGAGCACACCTGGCGGTCAGTCGCCGATGCGACTCCAGAACTCGACGGCTAGCCCGGCGTCCCGCAGCCGCTGACCCGGGTCGGCGTCCCCGTTCGCGCTCGACCACGCCGCGAGCACGGTCAGGGGATCGGATCCCGGCGCGCCGCCCAGCACATCCACGGCGGCCGGAATGGCGGCCGCCGCAACCGTCCACGTCCACTCGTACTCGCGGGCACCGAGGATCGCCTCGACGCCGGGACCCAGGTCCTGGCCCTCGATCCGAAGCAAGCCTGCGGCCAGGGTCGCCCCGAGGTAGCGACTACCGTCCTTGTCCCTGGAGTGGCGCAGCACGACGGTCCGCCCGTCGTCAGCCACCGACCGACTCGGCCTCCGGGAGCGTTGCCCATGGCATCAGTGGAGGCGGGGGGAACGTCGAGGTGACCTCGATGCGGCGCCCGTCGTCCGCCATCGACGCCTGGGCCGCCTCGAGGACGTCGACGACGTGGGCGGCCTGCTCGGCCGAGGCTCGATGCGGGCGAGCCTCGGAGATCGCGGCCGCGAGGTCGGCCACGCCGCGCCCCCAGGCGATGCCCGCGAACGGCTCGCGGACGTACGGGACCGGCGCGTAGTCGCCGCCATATGGCCCGACCTCGACCGCCGCGTTGAAGTCCTGGAAGTTGCCCAGCGCGAGGGATGCGGCATCGCCGTGGAACTCGAGCCCGCCCCGATGCTTGGCCGGCCGGCCGACATAGAAGCTCCCGGTCAGCCGGAGGACGGCCCCGCCGTCGAGTTCGACGGCGACGATGATGAGGTCCGGGCTCCCGATGCGGAACGGCGTCCCGGCGACCGTGACGCGATCCGCGACGAGGTCCCAGCCCCACGCCCTGACCGACGTCGCGCGGCCGATCATCGTCGTGACCAGGGTCAGCGGATACACGGCGACGTCGACCAGCACGCCGACGTCGAAGAACGGCTCGGGCGACGGGTGCCAGGTCTCGATCCGCCCGTGGCTCACGTCGGCGTACACGGCCCGGATCGTGCCCAGGCGGCCGTCTCGGATCCAGGCCGCCGCGGTCTGCTGCGCCTCGCCGAGGAACGTCGCGGGTGCGCACCCGAGACGCACCCCGTGGTCCTCGGCGGTCGCGATGAGTGCCCTGGCCTCCGAGGACGTGAGCGCCATCGGCTTCTCGCTGTAGACGTGGCGGCCGGCCTCGAGCGCGCGCTTCGAGACCTCGACGTGCGCGTGATGGACCGTGAGGTTGACCACGATGTCGACGGCCGGATCGGCAAGCAGGCCGTCGAGCGAGGCGTGGATCCGGCAGCCGTGGGCCTCTCCGAACGCCGCGGAACGGGCGGGATCGACGTCGGTCGCTGCAACGAGGCGGATGTGCGGGTGGGTCGGGATGTCCCGGGCGTAGCCGCCGGCGATGTTGCCGGTGCCGACGATCCCGATCCCCAGGGGCTCCATGCCCCGAGCCTACGCGATGCGGGTGCGCACGCGGGGCTCCATCGCGCACGGGCGATGCCGTACCGTCAGGGCATGCGTCACGACCAGATCGCGCTCCAGCTGTACACCGTCCGCCGGCTCATGGCCCTCGACCTCCCCGGCACGCTGCGCGCGGTCGCCGCGACCGGCTATCGCTCGGTCGAGCTCGCGGGCCTGCCCGATGTCGCACCCGACCAGCTGGCGCGGCTGCTGGCCGATGCCGGCCTGACGGCCGTCTCGTCCCACGAGGGGATCGACCGGTTGCGGGCCGACCCCGGTGCCGTCGCCGAGCGGGTCGCCGCCGTCGGCTGCTCGCGCGTGGTGGTGCCCTGGATGCCGCCCGACGACCGGCGCACGCTCGATGACGTCCGGCGCTTTGCCGCCGAGCTCGGGCGCATCGCCGAGACGCTGGCCGCCAGGGACATCACGCTCGGCTATCACAACCATGACTTCGAGTTCGCGCCACTCGATGGGTCGACGGCCTGGGACGTGCTCCTCGCGGACCTGCCGGCGGGGATCGAGCTCGAGGTGGAC
>DATDJA010000373.1:0-3005 GCA_036520795.1 Candidatus Limnocylindrales bacterium | reverse complement strand
ACCGGCGCTAGGGCGTCGGCGTGATCAGCGGCTGACCGACGATCCAGGGGATCTCCCAGATCGGGATCGCGAAGATCGGGTCGCTGATCCCACCGCCGGGCGGTGGCGTTGCCGGGGCGATCGACATGGCCGGCGGGAGCTGGTAGAGCCGGTCGAACAGGCCCTTCGCGTTGCCCGCGTCGACGACGAACCGGTGAGGGATGCCGTCGGGCGTGTTGACGACGGCGTACGGGGGGGTCGGCGGAACGGCAAGGAGCGGACCGAGGTCGAGCACGATCTTCTGGGTCACGCCGGCCTGGCCGCCGCCGGCCTGGCTCCACGGGACGTCGCGCTCGGCGGTCATCACCAGGGGGAGCGTGTTGGGCTGATCGGTCGAGCCCGTGCTCTGGATTCCCTGGCCCGTGTACGGGTTCTGGAGCTCGTTGACCATCGCGAGGACCTGTTCCTTGACGGCCCTTCGGCAGGCCTTGTCGGACGCCTGGCAGAGGAGGCTCAGGTCCCCGCCCAGCGCGACGTCGTCGCCGGTCACCGTCAGCGTGAAGTCGCCGGGCTTGAGCGGCGGCGGCGTCGGCGATGGCGTCGGCGGCCCTTCCGAGACCGGCGCCTCCGACGGGGGCTCCTCGCTGGGTGGCTCCACCGACGGTGGGGCGGAAGGCGGCGGCGCGGTCGTGGCCTCGGCCAGCTGGCTCGGGACCGCGGTGGCCTCCGGGGTGAACGGTCCCGCCTTGGCCAGGAACGCCCCGATGCCCAGGACGGCGACGATTGCGACGACCGCGGCCACCGGCGGGATCCAGCCGGGGAGCATCGGCAGCTGGCTGAGGGCCGGTCGCAGCTGGATCGGCTGCTGGCGGCCGGGTTCGACGCTGATCTGGAACTGGCGCTGGCGGGCGGCGCCGAACGGGAACGGGTCGTCGACCTCCACCCGGACGCCGAACTCGCTCCGCTCGTCGGGCGCGACGACCGTGCGCGGTGGCTGGACGTCGAGCTTGAGCCGCCGGTCGGGGTCGATGGCGTTGACGGTGACGTCGGACGGCGCGTTGCCGCGGTTCACGACGACGACCTGGTGGCGTCCGACCTTGGAGCCACGGGACGTCTGCGGGACGACGTCGGCCGCCACGGCGGTGAACGGGGTGACCGAGATCCGCCCCTCCTCGACGGCTGACCCCGACGGATCGGCGGCCGGCCGGACGCGGATGCCGAACGGGTGGAGCCCGGCCCGCGGCGTGCTTGCCCGGGGGGGCGAAAACGTGATCGTGACCGAGCCCTCGACGCCCGGGAACAGCGACAGGCTCGGCGGGTCGACGCGGGCCCAGCCGGCGGTCGGCCCGACGACGTCGACATCGAACCGGTCGACGATCGCCCCCGAGTTCCGGATCGTGATCGTGATCGCGGCCTGGCCGCCGGGATCGACCGTCGGGTCGGCACGCGAGAGAGTGGTCACGGCGCTCATGTCCCGCAGTCTACGCGGAGGGCGCGGAGACGCGGGCGCGCCCGGCCGGGCCCCCGCCGGTTAGACTGGCCCCCCGGATCGAAGTGCGGAGAAGCCGGCGTGATCGTCTGCAAGGTCTGCGGCGCGACGAATGAGCAGGGGGCGACCTTCTGCGGCACGTGCGGCGCGTTCCTCGAGTGGAGCGGCGAGCAGGTTCAGGACGGCTCCACGCAGGGAGGTGTCGCGCCTCCGATCTATCCGCCGCCGCCTGACGTCGCCGCGCCGACCACGGGGCCGGCCTCCGACCCCGTTCCAGTCCCGCCGAACCCGGAGCCTGCCCCGCCGGGCTCGATCGTCTGCCCCAACTGCGGCCAGATCAACGAGTCGACCCGCGTGTACTGCTCGCGCTGCGCCACCGAGCTCGCGGCGGTTGCCATCGCGACCGACCAGGTCGTCGCGCCGCCGCCCAGCTCGCGCAGCATCCCGCCCGTCGCGATCCTCGGAGCCGTCGGCGGTGTCGTCCTGCTGGCCGTGCTCGCGTTCGCAGTGTTCGGGCCCAAGAGCACGCCGCCCCCGTCGGGCGCCGTCACCGAGCCGCCCGGCACGACCCGACCCAGCCTCCAGCCGTCCGATGCCGTCACCTCCGCGCCTCCCTCGGATGCCGTCGAATCGACCCCGCCCAGCAACGAGCCCGAGTCCCAGCCACCGCCGGAGGTCACCGGCACCCTCGCGTTCGGCGCGGAGAAGGGCGACAACGCCGACATCTACGTCTGGGCGGCGGGCGACGAGAAGCCCCACAAGCTGTTCGGCGGCAATGGGGACGAGACCGACCCCGCCTGGTCGCCCGATGGCTCGAAGGTCGCATTCGCGCTCAACGTCGGCAACTTCCGCCCCAACGGCGGAACGCCGGACGAGGGCATACGGGTGATCAAGGCCGACGGGACGGAGGCGAAGGTGTTCGACTTCACCCATCACGACGTCGACCGCAATCCTGCCTGGTCGCCCGACGGCGAGACGATCGTGTTCGCGTCCACCCGCGATCACGCCGACAACAAGAACCTCGACCTGTACTCGCGGGTGTACGAGGCGACGTCCGACGAGGAGGCCCTCGCCGACGATGACGCGGACGACTGGGATCCTGCCTGGTCGCCCGACGGCGAGACGATCATCTTCGTCTCGAAGCGCGACGGGCCGGCGCAGCTGTTCACCATGACCGCGGAGGGGAGGAGGCAGGAGGCGCTCGACCTCGGCGACGGTGTCTTCGACGACCCGACCTACTCGCGCGTCGACGGCCTGCTTGCCTACACTCGCCGGGAGGCGAACGGCGCGCAGAAGCAACTCTTCGTCGCCAACGATGACGGTTCGGACGCGCGCCAGGTCGGATCGTTCACCGGCGACGTCAGCGACCCGACGTGGTCGCCCGACGCGAAGCTGCTCGCCGTCGCCAACGGGGATACCGGCGAGATCGACATCGTCGACGTCGCAACGGGCACGGTCGTCGAGTCGCTCAGCGTCCCGAATGCGACGCTGATGCAGCCGGATTGGACCGAATAGAGAGGACCGCAGTAACGGGACC
>DATDJA010000372.1:0-3354 GCA_036520795.1 Candidatus Limnocylindrales bacterium | reverse complement strand
CCGATGGTCCTCGGGCACGCTGAGCGGAACGAAGCCCCACGGCGTCGGACCGTCGCCGGCGAGCGCCGAGGCGAACAGCCGGATCGGCTCGTCGATCGGGGGGAAATCGTCGGTCGCGTAGCCCTGGGCCAGCGCGCCTCCCCGGATGATCCCGAACACGCTCGTCGCGGCCGAGCCCCAGTCGGACGCGTCGGCGCACAGGATCCCGTTGACGCGGTCGGAGAACACCGGCGATCCGGGCGTGAACGAATGATGTTCGAGGTCGAAGTCGCCGGCGGCCGCGATGCAGGCCTCGCCACAGACGGCGGCGACGGCGCTGAGCAGGTCCTCGACGCGGATGCGGTGATCGGCGTCGGCGAGGCTCGCCTCGAACATGGCGCTGAGGGCGTTGGTCGCGTCGCGCATCCCGTCGGGATCCGTGGGGAGCCTCTCCGGCTGTGCCCGGTGAGGCTCCCCGTCGTGCTCGCTGGAGCGGCGGCCGAACAACGGCATGACGCTCTCCCCTCCATGCGGGACATGTCCACCCTACGCGCATGCGGCGGCTCGGTCACGGCCACGGCAATAGGGAAGGTTCCGCATTCCGGCACCGGTTGTCACGTTGTGCGGCAGGCCTTGCGCGGCACCACGCGCCGGGGCATGCTGCGCGCGATGGACGACGATCGGATGCGCGGCTGGCTCCTCGCGCGCCTCGAGCTGGCGATCGCTGCGGCCGTCGTCGTGGTCATCCCGATCCTGGGCCTCGCATTTCCGGGCAGAACGTGGCACGACCCATGGTGGGCTGGCCTGTCACCGATCGTGGCCGAACCGATCGCGGTCGTCGGGCTTGTCTGGATGGTCCGGATCTGGCGCGGGCCGCTGCGCGATCGGGTGCCGGCCTGGCGATACCGCGATCGGCGCTAGCGCGCTTCGCACCGGCGCGCTGACCGCCGGACTCGTCGCGACCATGCTGGCCGGCTGCTCGCCCGCGACCAGCACGTTCACGACGTCCTCCGCGCCCGCGCCAACCGTCCCCGCCGCATCCGTGCCCGCAAGCGCCGACCCCGCGCCATCGGCCGCATCGCCGTCGTCGGCCGCATCCCCGTCCCCGACCGAGGTCGCTCCCCCTGCCGCGACCCCGGCCCCGACCCAGCCCGCCGCGTCGCCCGCTGCGTCGGCATCGGGCTCGCCGCCCGCCTACGTCTTCGCCCCCTACTTCCAGACCTACACCTCGGACTCGCTCAGCGACGTCGCCCAGGCGTCGGGCGTCAAGAACTTCACGCTCGCGTTCCTGGAGGCCACGTCGAAGAACTCGTGCGCGCTCGCGTGGAACGGTGACAAGGCGCGGCCGCTGACCGCGGGCCTGTACCTGCCCGAGATCGCTGCTCTGCGCTCGGCGGGCGGTGACGTCATCCCGTCATTGGGCGGCTGGAGCGCCGATCAGGGCGGCACGGAGATCGGCGACTCGTGCCACAACGTCCACGACATCCTCGAGGCGTACAAGCTGCTCGTCACGACCTACGGCGTCAGCCGGATCGACATGGACATCGAGGGCCGGTCGCTCCAGCGGACCGCCGCCATCGACCGCCGCAACCAGGCCATTCGCAAGCTCCAGGAATGGGCCGTCGCCGAAGAGCGGCCGCTCACGATCTCGTACACCCTGCCGACGTCGGCGACGGGGCTCGAGGCCGATGCCCTGGCCGTGCTCCAGAGCGCGGTCGCGACGGGGGTCCGCATCGACGTCGTGCAGCCGATGGTGTTCGACTACTACGACGGCGAGACCACCGACATGGGCGCCGCGGCGATCTCGGCGCTGACCGGGCTCCACGACCAGCTGCGGGTGCTGCTGCCCTCGAAGACGGACGCCGAGCTGTGGGCGATGCTGGGCGCGACGATCATGCCAGGCATCGACGACTACCCGGAGAAGTCCGAGGTCACGACGCTCGCCCACGCCCAGGCGCTGCGCGACTTCGCGGCCGATCGCGGCATGGCCGCACTGTCGATGTGGGCGATCCAGCGCGACAACGGCGGCTGCCCCGGCAAGGCGGGCTCCGACAGCTGCTCAGGGATTGAGCAGGCGCCCTGGGCGTTCAGCGAGATCCTCGACACGTCCACCGCGCCCTAGCGGGTCGCGAAGCGGCCGGTCGCCTCAAGCCGTTCGGATCGGCCCTCGTCACGCTGCGCCGAGAGGCACAATCGTGCGCAGACAGCGGAGGGACGAGTTGGGCATCGACAATCCAGCGGCATGGGGCGAGTTCGGCGTCGCGCTCGTGGGCGCATCGGCCGCGCTCGCGGGCCTGACGTTCGTCGCGATCTCGATCAACCTGCGCGAGATCCTCGCGGGGCCCGGGTTGACCGGACGCGCCGGGGAAGCGGTAACCACGTTGCTGCTGGCCCTGGTGACGTGCGCCCTGCTGCTGGTCCCGGACCAGGGAACCGTCGCCCTGGGCCTCGAGTGGGTCGTCCTGGGCATCGGGTTTGGCACGATCCTGCTCCGGACGCACATCCGCGCGGCGCGGACGCTCACGATCGAGCGCTCCCTCCTCGCCGGGCGGATCGCGCTGCACCAGTCCGCGGCGATCCTGTGGCTCGTGGCCGGGATCGCGACCGTCAACGGCCTGCCTGGCGGTCTGTATTGGGTCGCGCCTGCGGCACTGTGGACGATCGCCGTCGGGATCACCGACGCCTGGGTCCTGCTGATCGAGATCCTGCGCTAGACGACCGCGCGGCCGTCCTGATCGTCCGCCGGGTCAGGCCGCAGGCGCGGGCGTGATCCGGATCACCGGGATCACCCGGCCTGCCTTCGCCGGGTACTCCGCGAAGTTGGGCAGCGCGGCGACGTGCTGCTCCCACAGGCGGTCTCGCTCATCGGCGCCGACGATCGCCGCGGTCGCGCCCGTCGCCCGGTTGGCGACCTCGATGGTCACGTGCGGCTCGGCCTCGAGGTTGTGCACCCACGACGGGGTGGTCGGTGATCCGCCGGCGGTGCCCGCGACCACGTAATCGCCCGCGTCTTGCGTGTAGGTCAGGATCGCCCGCCGGTCCTTGCCGCTCTTCGCGCCGAGCGTCGTGAGGATCAGCAGCGGGTGTCCGGCCAGCGGCCCGCTGGTCACCACTCCGCCGTGCTCCCGCATGTCGGCGATCACGGCGTTCTCGAACGATTCTCGGTCCCAGTCGGCCATCGTGGCGTCCCCCGTATGAAAGTTGCACACGCAACGATGCCACGGATCGCCCGGCGTCGCCAGTCAGGCCCGTCCGGCTGACTCCGGCCTAAGACCAACCGATCGATGCGACGTGGACGGGCGCGCTCACGCCCTTGACCTCTGCGTCCCGGGCACCGCTCGTCGCGACGGCGCCGACGTCCGCGAGCACGTCTGA
>DATDJA010000371.1:0-2179 GCA_036520795.1 Candidatus Limnocylindrales bacterium | reverse complement strand
TGCGCGATCTCGGCTTCAGCGTGGACGCGAACACGCTCTACCCGCTGCTCCGGCGCCTGGAGACCCAGGGGATGCTGGCCAGCGCGTGGGATACGAGCGAGGCGCGTCCCCGGAAGTTCTATCGGATCAGCCCCGACGGCGAGCGCCTCGCCGCCGAGCTCCTCGCCGACTGGTCGCGGCTCGATGCCGCGATCGGCCGCCTCAACCATGGAGACCCCACGTGAGCACCCTGACCGACCGCTATGTCTGGGGCGTCGTGCGCGCCGTCCCGGAGTCCCAACGGCCCGAGCTCGAGCCCGAGATCCGGGCGATGATCGCCGACGCGATAGACGCGCGAACCGCGACCGGCTCGCCCGGCGAGCCCGCCGATGCCGTCGAGCGCGCCGTCCTGACCGAGCTCGGCGACCCCGAGGTCCTCGCGGCCCGCTACACGGACCGGACGCTGTACCTCATCGGCCCCGCGTACTTCCTCGTCTGGAAGCGGCTGCTGCTGATGCTGCTGCCGGTCGTCGTCCCGATCGTGACGATCGTCGCGATGGCGGCGAGGTCGTTCGCGGGCGACGCCGGCATCGGCGACGTGATCGCCGCGGGCGTCACGGCGGCCATCAACGTGGCGATCCAGATCGTGTTCTGGTTCACGGTCGTGTTCGCCGTGATCGAGCGCACCGGGGGCAAGCAGCTCGACGTGGGCACCAAGTGGACCCCGGATCAGCTGCCGGGGCTGCCGGTCCCGGGACGACTCAGCCTGGCCGAGCTCGCGCTGTCCGTCGCCGGCCTCGTGTTCGCCGCGGTGTTCATCGTGTGGCAGCAGGTCGCGCCGCCGATCACGGTCAGCGGCCAGTCCTACCCGATCTTCGACCCCGCCCTGTGGTCGTTCTGGCTGCCGTGGTTCCTGGTGGTCATCGGCCTCGAGCTCGTGTTCACGGGCGCGCTCTACCTCGCGGGCCGCTGGACCTGGCCGTTCGCCGTCGTCAACGCGCTGCTCGCCGCCGCGTTCGCGATCCCCGCCGTGTGGCTCATCCAGACCGACCAGCTGTTCAACCCGGCGGCGGCCGACGCACTCGCGACGGCCGGCTTCGGCGGGGCGATCGCGCCAACGGGCCTGATCATCGCGGTGTCCATCGCGGTGATCTCCGCCTGGGACGCGGTTGACGGGTTCCTCAAGGCGTCGCGCGTCTCGCGGGCTGCGACCGCGGCCGCCTGACGGGCAACGAAAACGGGGCTCCCGATGGGGAGCCCCGTCGTGCTGCGCGGGTGACTAGGACTCGCTCGGCCGCGTCCCGAGCGGGACGTCGATCGTGATCGTCGACCCATCCCGGAGGACGGTGAGCGACGCGGTCTGGCCGGGCGCGAGCTGGCTCATCACGAGGTCGAGCGGGTGCTGGGCGTCGAGCGCCTGTCCGTTGACCGCGGTGATGATGTCGCCGGCCTTGAGGCCGGCCTTCTCGGCGGGCCCGCCCGGGACGATCGCCGGCTCGGCTGCCGCCTGGGCGAAGGGGTCGTTCGGGTCCTGGCCCTGAGCGCCGTTGCCGAGCGCGCTGGCGTCGGGGATCCAGGCGCCGTTGTCAACGCCGAGCCCGGCCGCCGCCTTCACGGTCGGATCGATCGTCTCGAACCGGACGCCGAGCCACGGGCGTGCCAGTGCCTGACCGGCTGACGCCTGAGCGAGCAGCGGGCGGGCGATGTCGATGGGGATCGCGAACCCGATGCCCTGGCTGTCGCCGGCGACCGCGGTGTTGATCCCGATCACCTTGCCGCTCGGGTCGAGCAGCGGCCCGCCGCTGTTGCCCGGGTTGATCGCGGTGTCGGTCTGGATGAGGTTGGACAGGTGGCCGCCCTCGACGTCGATGCTGCGCCCGAGCGCCGAGATGATCCCGCTGGTCACCGAGTCGGAGAACTGGCCGAGCGGGCTGCCGATGGCGATGGCCTGCTGGCCGACCTGGACGGTCGACGAGTCGCCGATCGGGGCTGTCGGAAGCCCGGTCCCCTCGACCTTGACGATGGCGAGGTCGGTGAGGGTGTCGATGCCGTAGATCTTGGCGTCGAGCGTGCGGCCGTCCTTGAGCGTGACCGTCAGTTTCGACGGGTTGCCCGAGACGACGTGGTGGTTGGTGAGGATCAGGCCGTTCGCGTCGAAGATCACGCCCGAGCCCATCGCGACGCCCTGGCTCTGGCCACC
>DATDJA010000370.1:0-3600 GCA_036520795.1 Candidatus Limnocylindrales bacterium | reverse complement strand
CGAACAGATCGAGCACGCCGCTGGGCGGCCCATCACCGAGATCTTCGCGGCCGACGGCGAGGCGGCGTTCCGCGCGCTCGAGCGCGCCGCCGTCGCGGCCCTCGGCCCGCCCGAGGCAGGCTCGACGCTTCGCCGCGTGATCTCGCCGGGTGGCGGAGCCGTCGTCGACCCCCGCAACCGCTGGACGCTGTTCCGCGGCCGCCTCCCCGTCTGGCTCGACGTCCGACCCGAGGTCCTGGGCCAGCGCCTCCGCCGCTCCCCAAACGTCCGGCCGCTCGTCCAGGGCGGCGACCCGGTCGGCCGGATCCGCCAGCTCGCCGCCGCCCGCGAACGCTTCTACGCCGCGGCCGCGCGCGTGAACGGGGTCGTCGAGCTGTCCGGGGTCCTCGAGGCCGTCGAGCGCTTCGTGGCGGCCGGCGTGCCCGCCTCGACGACGCTCCTGCATGCCACGACGAAGATCGGCGAGGTGGCGTTCGGCGAGGGCATCGCCGCCGACGCCGTGAGCGCCGCGCTCCAGCGGCTCGAGGCGCGGCGCGCCGTCATCATGTCCGAGCCGGGCGCCTGGGCGGCCTTCGGCGAGGGGGTGGCCGACGGGCTGCGTGCGCGGGGCTGGCCGGTCGACGAGGTGATGCTGCCCGCGGGGGAGGCGGCCAAGGAGCTCGCGGTGATCGGCGAGGCGGCGCGGGAGCTCGCGAGGCTGCGGGTGGAGCGGCGGGACCCGCTGATCGCCATCGGCGGCGGGGCGCTGGGGGACCCGGCCGGGTTCCTGGCCGCGACGTATCTCCGGGGCGTGCCGTGGATCCAGGTCCCGACGACGCTCGTCGCCCAGGTGGACTCGTCCATCGGCGGCAAGACCGGCGTCGACCTGCCCGAGGGCAAGAACCTGCTCGGGGCGTTCCACCAGCCGGCGGCGATCGTGCTCGACATCGCGGCCCTCGGCCCGCTCCCCGAGCGGCAGCGCCGGGCCGCCCTTGGCGAGATCGTGAAGATGGCGGCGCTCGGCGACGAGGCCCTGTTTGCCACGCTGGAGGCCGACGGTGACGCGATCGCGCGCGGCGACGCCGGGGTGCTGGCGTCGGGCGCCCTCTATGAGGCCGTCGAGCGCCCGGCGTGGGCGAAGGTCGAGGTCGTGTCTGCGGACGAGCGCGAGCAGGGCGCGACGGGCGGGCGGATCTCGCTCAACCTCGGACACACGGTGGCCCACGCCCTTGAGGCGGTCGACGGCTACGCGACGCTGCTCCACGGCGAGGCCGTCGCGTACGGGCTTCGGGCGGCGGTGCGGATCGGGGTCGCTGCTGGGGTGACGCCCCCTGATCGGGCGGCTCGGATTGAGCGGCTGCTCGACGACGTCGACCTCGGTCGTTCCCCGCTCCCCAGTTCGCCCGACGCCGTCCTGGCCGCGACCGCGAGCGACAAGAAGCACCGGGGCGGCGTGCTGCGCTGGGTGCTGCCGACCGCGGACGGGGTCGAGGTCCGGGACGACGTCGACGCGGCGGTCGTGGCGTCGGTGATCGGGGACGTCGTCGCCGGCCGGCCGGCCGCCGCGGCGGAGGCGCGGGCGTGACGCGGGTGCTGGTCCTCGAGGGACCGAACCTGAACCTGGTCGGGACGCGTGAGCCGGAGATCTACGGCCACGAGAGCCTGGACGAGATCCACGATTGGATCGCCGTCCGCGCGGCGGAGCTCGGGCTCGAGGTCGATTTCTACCAGTCGAATCACGAGGGTGCCCTCATCGACCGCCTCCACCGGCGCGACTTCGACGCCGCCATCGTCAACGCCGGCGGCCTCACCCACACCTCGATCGCCCTGCGCGACGCCCTCCTTGCGGTCCAGCGGCCGTTCTGGGAGGTCCACCTGTCGGACCCGGCGACGCGCGAGCCCTTCCGGCACGTGAACTACCTCCGCGACATCGCCCAGGCGTCGATCGTGGGCCAGGGCGCGCGGGGGTACCACCTCGCGCTCGAGGCCATCGCCGAGCGCTTCGGGGGCGCGGCGTGAGTCGCGAGGGCGATGACCCGGTCAAGCCGACCACGGCCGAACGCGACGAGGCCGCCGTCGAGCTGTCGCGGATCCGCGACGAGATCGACACGCTCGACCTGCGGATCGTCGCGCTGCTCAACGATCGGGCCGCGCTTGGGCGGTCCGCGGGCCACGCGAAGCGGCTCGCGGGCCGGCGCGCGATCCACGATCCCGAGCGCGAGCGCGAGGTGCTCCTGCGGGTCGCGATGGCCAACAGGGGCCCGATCGCGCAGGCCGACCTGCTCTCGATCTACCGGCGCATCGTCGCCGTGACACGCGGCCTCGAGGCGCGCGACCGGCACCTCGACGGGCGGGACGGCGACGGCTGACGACGCCCTCGCTGACCTGCTCGTCCCGCAGGTCACGGGGACCGCCCTGCCCGATCCGCGCGTCCTGCCTGTGGCGCCCGTCACGCGGTTCGCTCCGGCCCCGACCGGGGACCTGCACCTCGGACACCTCGTCAACGCGCTGTACACGCGGGGGATCGCCGGGGCGACCGGCGGGCGGGTGATCCTGCGGATCGAGGACCACGACCGCCAGCGGTCGCGGCCAACGTTTGAGGCGGCGATCCTCGACGATCTCGAGCGGCTGGGGCTGGTTCCCGATGAGCCGACGCTCTCGGCGTTCCGATCTGGCGCGACGCCGTACCGGCAGTCCGACGCTTCAGCCGAGTACGAAGCCGCGGTCGAGCGGCTGCGCGACGCGGGGCTGGTGTATGCGTGCGCCTGCTCGCGGGCGACGTTCGCAGCGTACGAGTCGGAGCGGGGGCGGCCGTGGCGGGGCATCGGCTGTCCCGGTGACTGCCGGCCGAAGGCACTCCCCGAGGACGAAGGCACGGGCCTGCGGGTGGCGATCGGGGCCGGCTCGGAGCGCTGGATCGACCTGCTGGCGGGGCCGTTGGCCGATGAGCCCGCGGCGGCCGGCGATCTTCTGGTACGCGACCGGCTGGGCAACTGGACGTATGCGCTGTGCGTCGTGGTTGACGACTTGCGCCACGGCGTCGACCTCGTCATCCGCGGCCGCGACCTGCTCGAGGCGACGCCTGTTCAGATCCGGCTCGCGCGCCTGCTCGGGCGCGAAGTGCCGCCGGCGTTCCTCCACCACCCGCTTGTGCGACGTGTCTCCGGTCAGAAGCTGTCGAAGTCCGAGGGCGACACCTCGGTGCGCTCGCTGCTGGACGCCGGGCGGACGCCCGCCGAGCTGTTCGGCCTCGCCGCCCGGCTGGCGGGCCTGCGCGACGACGCGTCGCCGGTCGAGCCGGCCGATCTGGGCTCCCTGTTCGAACTAGAGTCGCCGTAGGCTCCCGGACCCTCAGACGCAGCCCATCATTGGATCCCTGGCCCGCGCCCACACCTCGACGCCGCCGTCCGGCCGGACCATCCAGGCGACCTTCGGGTTCGGGCTCGAGAACAGGCGCCAACGGATGGAGTGCAGCCCGCTGTCCACCGCCGACGAGGGCAGCTTGGCTGGCTCGGCATACGGACGCACCGTCTGACGCGCGAAGATGCCCTCGGGGTCCCGGATGTACAGCGCGTCGCCGCGGTGGAACCACACGGTTGCTTGCCACCCGCAGTGCGCAGG
>DATDJA010000369.1:0-2517 GCA_036520795.1 Candidatus Limnocylindrales bacterium | reverse complement strand
CGTACCTCGCGTTCATGCGCGACGTGCTCGCCGACCTCCGGCCTGCGCTGACCGACGACGGGATCGCGGTCATCGTCGTCGGGGACGTCGAGAACGACCGGGGAAAGCCCTCGACCGCAGGACTCGGGCTAGCGGAGGCCGTCTGGGAGCAGGCTGCGTACCCGGCGGGGTATCGGCTCGCCGGCCTCGTGCGGGACGAGGTCGCCGCCAACCGCAAGATGACCCGGCTGTGGGGCGAGGAGGCCGGGCAGGCGACCAAGACCGACCGGATCCTCGTGCTGGGCTCGACCGAGGCCGGGCGACGCAGGGCACTGGCGGCAGCCGGTACGCCGATCGACTGGACCTGGCCGCCGACGAGGCTGCGCGCGATCTGAGAGTGGCGCGATCCGCGGGACTGTTGGTCAATCGGGCCGTCGCTGGAACCCCAGACGTTCGCTAGGTCAAATGGAACTCGTCACTGACCAGCTGCGATGTGCGGGCGTCGTAGCGAACCTCTCGCGTTCCACGGGGCGCGGGGCGCGGTGCCGCGAGGCCCGGCGGGTCACGCTTCGGCTAGCATGACCCTTCGATGAAGCAGATGTACCCGCCGTCCGACCTTGCCGCGATGGACCCCCTGGTCCTGATGAAGAACCTGGACCACGTGCGGATGACGAGCCGGCGGTTGTCGTACATCCTCCAGCAGCAGGTCCACCTCTACGCCCCCGAGGCAAACGAGCTTCGCGAGCAGATCGATCGCTACGTGGAGGCCGAGCGCCAGATCGAGGGCGAGATGGCGCGGCGACAGATCCGGGCCTAGGCCGGTTCTAGGCGGCGGACGCCGCAGGGAGTTGCTGCCGGGTCTCGACGGCCAGCCCAGGATCCGCGGCCGGCTGGGCGTCCGATCGCTCGCCCCCATCGACGCGCGCCGCCTCGGCGGCCTCGATCATCGCCGCCCGTGCCGCCCGCCTCGCGGCCTGCTCGGCGGTCACGATCTGGGTGACCAGCTCGGCCAGCCGCGGCGTCTGGAACAGGCTGAACCCCACCCCGATCTCCGCCAGCGCCTCATGGCCCATGCCCCGGAACAGGCCGCGCGTCGCGACGGCGCACATCTCGTCATACAGCTCGGGCCACCCCACGCGCCGGCGCTGATAGCAGAATCGCACGAAGGCCTCGGCCTCCGGCGACGGGCGGGCGGCGGTGCCAGCGGGCAGCATCGAGATAGGTCCTCCTCTCCCAGGGGCGTGCGTGGTCAACCGGCGGCGAGCCGGGGCCGCCCGCCGCCGGGGGTGTCTGCTTGCTCTCGCCGGTGTCCCTCCCTCGGGCCGTCCGCGGTCACCGGCGATCGGCACATCGTAGGTCCTGTGGCGTTTGCCCGGTAGGGGCTTCTCCACCATGTTCCTCCCCGACTTGTCCACACCCCGCAACCCTCGGTGGACAGGCCCCAACAAGTCGCGGAAACCTGTGGACGGCGTGCCTCAGCGGGCGGTCGGATGACGCCAGTGGAGACCGAGCCCGGGAGCCTCGGAGAGGATCCAGCGCTTGTCGGTGCCCAGCTCGAGACCTGTCACCGGGTCGTCGGCGAGCAGCAGGCAGCCGTCTAGGTCGACCCAGTCGGCGAGCGGCGCGACCGCGGCCGACGCGGCGATGCCGATCGAGGTCTCCTCCATGCAGCCGAGGAACGTCCGGAAGCCGAGTTGCCGCGCGCGCACGAGCATCCGGTGGGCGGGGCCGATGCCGCCGCACTTCGCGAGCTTGACGTTGACGCCGTCGACGACGCCCACCAGCGGGTCGAGGTCGTCGATCGTCACGGCGCTCTCGTCCGCGACGAGCGGCAGCGGGGATCGAGCCTGGAGCTCGCGCAGGTCGGCGTGGTCGCGGGCCGGGAACGGCTGCTCGATCAGCTCGACGCCCAGGCGTTCGAGCTCCGGCAGCAGGTCGACCGCGCCATACGGCGTCCAGCCGGTGTTGGCGTCGACGCGCAGTGGTCCCTCGAACACGGCCCGCACGGCCCGCACGGTCTCGAGATCGCTCGGTCCGCCCACCTTGAGCTTGAGCGCAGGGAAGTCACCGGCGCGGCGCGCCCGCTCCGCCACGACCGCCGGCTCGTCGATGCCGAGGGTGAAGTCGGTCGGCGGGATCGGGCCCTCGATCCCGAGCAGGTCACGGATCGGGAGGCCGAGCCGCTTGCCCACGAGGTCGTGGAGCGCGATGTCGATCGCGCACTTGGCCGCCCCGTGATGCTCGATCGAGTCCGCCATCCGGTCTGCCGCGCCATCGAGTGCCGCCCGAGCCTCGTCGCGGCCGCCGCGAAGTGCCGCCGCCATCGGCTCCACGGCGGCCAGCAGCCGCGGCATCACCGCGATCATCGTCTCGGGCGTCTCGCCGTAGTAGGCATCGGGGAAGCCCTCGCCCAGGCCGACCGGTCCGTCCGGCCCGTCGGCGTCGTCGCGCAGCTCGGCGACGACGGTCGTCACGCTTCTGCCCTCGCCGTGGGACGACCGCGCGATCACGAACGGGTCACGCAGTGGCAGCACGAGC
>DATDJA010000368.1:0-2760 GCA_036520795.1 Candidatus Limnocylindrales bacterium | reverse complement strand
GCCTCGTCGCTGCCCGGGGCGCCCCGCGCCCGCCCGCGAACGAACGGCGTGGCGCCCGCCGACAGCGCGACGCCGCCGCCGGTGGCGACGCTGCGCGCGAGCTCGGCCAGCGCCGAATCCTTGATCATCGACAGCGCGAGCGAGGCGCCGAGTCCGGGGTCCCCGTCGTCGCCGTCCGGATCGGACTCGACGCCCGGCCGCCGCCCGCTCCTCGGGTCGGCGTCGCCGTCCGCCGTCGGCAACAGCCCGATCGCGCCGGCGAGCGCGCTCCGCACGAGCGCGCCTTCCGCGGCCGGCATGTCATCGGACTGCGGCTCGGCCGGGAAGTCGAACGTGCCGGGGGCAGCGAGCGCGCCCTCGAGCCGTTCGCCGGGACCGGCATGGAAGAGCTCCGCCGCGGCCTCGCCCGCCTCCGGCAGCGGACGCCCCGTCGCGACGCGGTAGAGATCGGCGGTGTGGCCGCTGTCGTCGCTACTCGCTGCCGCATCGGCTGCGGCATCGATCGGCCGCGCGGGGTCCCGGTCCAAGGCCGGCCGTGGCGCCTCGTCGGCGAGCGTGCCCGCGATCGTGCGGGCCTCGCTCTCGGCGCTGGCGAGACTCGTTCTGCGGCCGAGGTCGATCGCGAAGCCGCCGGCCAGGTCCGCGCGGGCCGTGCTCTCGAGCTCGGCGACCGCGACGACACCGGCAAGTGCGAGGCTCGCGTCCGACGCGGCGTGCAGGCGCACCTCCTGCGCGGCGACCGTCGCGCCGCCGTCCACCAGCACGATCGTGTCGAGGGCGATGGCTGCGACCGCCGCCGGGCCGCCCGCGGCCGTCACGTCCACGACGTTCAAGACGTCGAGCGCGAAGTCGTCCCCGGCCTCGAGCGTTGCCGCGCCGCCGATGCGCGCTGCGGCCGTGCTCGTCACCGTCACGTCGGCCGCCGCGGCGTCGGTCGTGGCCAGGGCGAACGAGTGCACGTCGATCGCGATGGCGCGGTCCGCGGTGACCTCGCTGCCGAAGATATCGACGGTGGCGGCCGCGCCACCGTCGATGAAATCCGCATCGCCGGTGAACGTCGCGGTGGCGCTGATCGCGATGTTCCGCCCGATCAGCGTCGCATCCACCATCGTCACCGAAGCGTCGGCCGCGCCGAGCGCGTTCGTGCTGGCCGCTTCGGCCGCGAGCACGAGATCGGCCACGGTGCCGCCGGCGCCGCCGTCGGTCCTGAGCGTGCTCCCCGGCGCGACCACGATCTGCTCGCCCGCCGCGCTCAGGTCGTGGCCGTGCGTCGCGACCGTGCCGGCGAAGTCGATGCGGTCGCGCCCGTCACCGCCCCGCACGTCGAGCGCGGCGGAGAACCCGTGGTCGAAGGTCTCGATCGTGATCCGGTCGTCGCCGGCGCCGAGGTTGATCGTGAGCGAGGCGGTCGGGCTGCCGAAGGTGAAGTCCGCGAACGACCCGGTCACGCTCTCGAGCAGGGATCGGCCCGAGCCCGCGTCCTCGCGGAGCCGGACGACGTCGTCGGCCGCGGTCGCGTTCAGGGTCAGGCTGGCGGCCGTGGCCCCGAGCGTGCCCGCCTCGATCCCGTCGTAGGCGATCACGCGGTCGTCCAGCGCGATCCTGTCGGCGCCCGCGGCGTTCGCCGTGTAGGTGACGCTCTGATACTCGCCGCCCTGGATCACGATGCTGTCGAAACCGCCGGCACCGCCCTCGACGCCGCCGCTCACGGCCGCGCCGGCGGCGAAGAGGAACGTGTCCCGGTTGTCGTCGCCGCCGACCAGGTGCTCGAACGAGCTGAACGACACCGTCTCGACCGCGCCGGTGTCGCGGGCGGTGATCGACCACGTCGCGTCGCCCTGCTGCCACTCGAACGTGTCGGTCCCGAGGCCGCCGACGATGTCGGTCGTCACCGTGACTCCGACGATGCGCAGCCAGTCGTCGCCCGCGCCGGCGTCGATCAGCAGCCGGACGATGCCGAAGAACTCGTCGCCGTACTGCTGCGTGACCGTGCCGAGCGTCACCGCGACGATGTCGCCGCCGGCGGCGCTCGCGCCGACCCGCTCGACGAGCGCCTGGTCGTCGCCGTCGCCGAGCTGGAGCGCGAGCACCCCGGCCCCGTCGAGGACGCCGAGCGGATCGGCGGACAGGAGGAGCCGGCTCTCGAGCGCCTCGAGCACGGGCTTGCGGCGGTGGGAGGCGGCTTCGGCCGGCGCCACGGGCGCACGGGAGGCGGTCCGGACCGGACGGACGACGCGGGCGGGCGGAAACCCGAACAGCTTGCGCAGCATCGTTCCTCCGGCTGGGGCCGCTCGAGCACGGCCTCTCTGGTGCGCGCTAAACCGGTCGAGAATAGTCGGCGCCCGCCCGGGAAACCATGTCCGTTCGACGCGTTTCACAGAAATTCACAAATCGGGACGGCCGCGAAGGCCGCCGGGCGTCGCGCCGCCCCTCCCGGGGCACGGGGACGGCTAGCCGTTGCCGCTCAGGGCGAGCGATGCCAGCCGGCGGACCACCCCGACCGACTCCTCGGGGGAGAAGCCATACGGGAAAAGGGTCGGATCCTGCGCCGCCGCATCCGGCCGGCCGCCGGTGCGGGTGAGCCGCTCGAGCACGGCCTTGAGGTGCACGCAGAGCAGATGCTCGACCGTGGACACGCGCGTGTTGAGCCGCTCCTCGCCGATCGACTCGAAGCCGAGCGAGGCGCGGAAGAACTCGGCGTGCCGCGCCGGGGCCTCGAGGACGCCGTAGTCGCAGGACCAGACCGCGCCGGCGAAGAGG
>DATDJA010000367.1:0-6409 GCA_036520795.1 Candidatus Limnocylindrales bacterium | reverse complement strand
CGCCAACGCGTCGCGACGACTCTCAGGGCCGTCAGACCTGCCTTGCCCTCGCTGGTCCGGGCGACGATCACGGCCGCAACCGTTGGGCCGAACAGGGCGAGCAGCCCGAACAGCAACGACACGTTGAGCAGCAGCCCGAGCGCGACGGAGATCGCGACCGCGAGCACGTAGTACGCCACCAGCGGGTGGCGGCGGATCTGTGCGGTCATCGGCGGCCTCCGTGCGGCCCGTTCAGGCCGCGGTGTCGCGTCGGAGCGTCACCGGGTCCGGGGGATCTCGCGGAGGCATTGTGGCCGGTCCGGGCGGCCAGCGCGACGGCGAATCGGCCCGCTGGGGGCCTGGTCCTACTCGACGATCGAGTTCGTGAACGTGATCTCGTCGCCCAGGAAGAAGATGCCGGGGTGGGTCTGGAACCCGTCGCCGTCGTTGTTGCGCAGGATCGAGTCCTTGATCACCACGAACCCCGTCCGGTTGTTGCTGACGAAGAAGATCCCGCTGCCGCCCTCGTGGTTGGACCAGTTGCCCTCGATCCGCGTCCCCTCGACCCGCAGCGTCATCTCGTTGCCGTCGTTGTAGATCGCGCCGCCGTTGCCGCCGCCGGGCTTGCCGGCCTTGGGCGGGTTGGCCCCGCTCCCGATGGCCCGGTTGTGGGTGAACACGCTGTTGAGGATCGTCCAGGACACGCCGATGCTCGAGATCCCGCCGGCGTTGGAGCACTCGTTGCGCCGCGAGCCCGAACCGCCGAACGTGCTGTTCACGACATACACGGGGAGGCCGTCGTGCTGCGAGAACACCTGCAGCGACGCGCCACCGATGTCGGGGCCGGTCGACGCGCATCGATTGCCGTAGAAGCCGGCGTTGACGACGCGGAACCGCCCGCCGCGGACGAAGATCGCGCCGCCGCCATCCTCCGTCTCGTGCCCGCTCGAGCGCCCGCGCGTGAAGGCGATGTTCTGCACCGTGAGCGTCGGGTGGGCCTGGTTCTGGCAGTGGCTCGTCGTCCAGACGAGGTCCGGGTCACAGGTGTTCATGTACAGGATCCGGCGGTCGCCCATGCCGTTGAGGGTGACCAGGCCACCGCCGTCGATGACCACGTCCGGCTTGTTGTTGAACACCTTGGCCGTGGCGCTCATGTAGATCGTGACCGGGCTGGGACCGCAGTCGAAGGTGATGACCCCGCCCTTGGCGACCGCCGCGACGACGGCCTTCGAGGTGCAGCTCGCGGGGGTCCCGCTGCCGACCACGTGGTCGGGCACGCTCGCGTCGGCCTCACCCGCGCCCGGCGGGATCGCCGCGCCACCGGTCGGGTTGCCGGGCGTCGGCTGCTGCGCGCTGACGCGCGTGATCGTCAGGGCGCGCTCGAGGAAGCCGGCCGTCTCGGCGCGCGTGATGTCCCGGCCGGGGCAGAACTTGCCGTTGCCGCAGCCGATCGCGATCCCCGCCTTGGACAGCCTGCTGATCGCCGTCGCAAAGGGGTTGCTCTTGGGGACGTCCTTGTAGCGCTTGGTGCTCGTCGCCGTCAGGTGGAGCGCCTTCGCCAGGTACGCGGCCATCCGACCCCGTGATACGTGGCTGTTGGGGCAGAACTTCTTCGGACTACAGCCCGAGGCGATCCCGGCGGTGACCACGCGGTCGATGGCGGTCGCGTGGGGGGTGTGCTTCGTCACGTCCTTGAAGTGGACGCCGCTGGTGGCCGAGAGGTTGAAGGCCTTCACGAGGAAGCCGGCCATCTCGCCCCGGCTGACGCTGCGGTTGGGGCAGAACCGGTCGTGGCGCTTGTCGCAGGGGCTCATGACCCCCGCCTTGACCATGGCCTCGATCGCGTTCTCGTACTTCGAGCTGTTGTCGTCGACGAACCGGCCGGAACCGGCGGCCACTGCGGCCGGGCTCGCGAGGGCGACCAGCCAGGCGACGAGCACGACAACGAGGGCGGAACGGCGCTTGCTCGGCATCGGCCGAACCTACCAGCGCGCCCAGGGAGCGACAAGCGCCATCGGTACCGACGGTGTCCGGACCTTGGTCGCCCTAGGTGGCGTCTCCTGGCACCACCGCGAGCGCCCGGACGGGGAACGTTCCGGTCCCGCGAACGGGCGCCGGGATCGCCGTGAACCGCGCGCCATCGACAGGGATCGCGGCCAGGTTGGTCATGTGCTCGACGATCGGGATGCCCGCCCGGAGCAGGAGCGAGTGCGCTGGGCGCTCGGCGTCCGTGGTCGAGTCGATGTTGACGGAGTCGATGCCGACGAGGGCGGCGCCGGCCTCCACCAGCAGCTCGACGGCGTCGCGGGTCAGGAACGGGTTGTCGCGCAGGTAGGCCTCGGTCCGCCAGAACCGGTCGAACCCGGTGTGAACGAGGACCGCGCGACCCGCGAGCCCATGGCCGGCAAAGGCCGAGGCATCGATGGCCGGCGTCGCACTCCCGGTGACGTCGATGCGGACAGCCGGCAGGTCGATCAGGCGCTCCGGAGGCAGCGCTGCCAGGTCTGCCCCGTCCTCCCAGCGGTGGAACGGGCTGTCCATGTAGGTGCCCGTGTTCCCGCACAGCGTGATGACGTCGATCTGGAACGTCACCCCGGGCGCGTAACGGCCGGCGCTCGTGGCGCGGTCGAGGACCGCGTGGATCTCGGGGACGGGCAGGCCAGGGTAGGTGACCATGCCGGCCTCGATCGGGTGGCTGAGATCGACGATCCGGCGGGCAGCTGACTGAGACATGACCGCATCGTATCGGCTGCGACCGGCGACAATCGAACGATGAACGAGCCCGAGCTCCGCGCCTGGTTCGACGAGCGAGTCGCCACCAGCGCCTTCCGTGGCGTCGCGATCGCCTGGCGAGACGGCGCCCCGATCTTCGAGTACGCCGGCGGGCTCGCGCATCGCGGGCTCGGCGTCCCCGTCGCGCTCGACTCGCGGTTCGCGGTCGCCTCGATCACGAAGATGGCCACGGCGGTGACCGCCCTCCGCCTCGTCGACCGCGGCCTGCTTCGGCTGGACCAGCCGCTGATCGAGGTCCTGCCGCCTGAGCAGCAGCCGGACGCGCTGACGGCGGAGCACACGCTCCACCACCTCCTGTCGCACACCTCGGGGCTGACCAACTACCACGACGACGACGACGCGAGCGGGGCGTCGTGGATGTCGTGCTGGGACCGGGTCGCGACCTATCACGCGCGCCGGCCGGCGGACATCCTCCCGCTGTTCAAGGACCTCCCGGCGCGTGCCGCACCGGGGGCGGAGTACCGCTATGGCGACGCCAACTTCATCCTCGTGGGCCTGGTGATCGAGGCCGTGACGGGTCGCGCCTACGGCGACGTCGTCGCCGAGGAGGTGTTCGGGCCGGCAGGTCTCCAGGACACGGCGATCGAGGAGCTCGACGACGACCCGAGGCGGCTCGCCGTCGGCTACAAGGTCGACGACGGACCGGCCGACCGGTGGAAGAACAACATGTACAGCGTCACCGCGAGCGGCATGCCCGACGGCGGGATGATCACGACGGCCCACGACCTCGCCCGGCTGATCGACGCGATCCTCGGCGGTCGCCTGCTGCCGGCCCCGCTCGTCGCCGCGATGACCAGCCCGCAAGGGCCCAACCGGACGGATCTCGAGCAGTACGGCTACGGGTGCGAGCTGGCGGTGGTGGACGGGTCGGTCGCGATCATCGGCCACGGCGGCGGAGATCCCGGGATCTCGGCGATGCTCACGCGCCACCTCGCCGCGGGGATCACGCTCTCGGTCGTGTGCAACCAGGATCGCGGCTCGTGGGCGGCGACCAAGCGCCTCGCGGAGGCGTTCGGGCTCAACGAGCCTCGCGAGTGACGATCGGGCGGACGACGTTCGCGAGTGACTCGATGGTCTCGACGTCGTAGGGCGCGGGGAGCTCGACGACGAAGGTGTCGAAGCCCACACGGCGGTAGGCGAGCATCGTGTCCGCGATCTGCTCGGCCGTCCCCGTCCACACGGACGCGTCGCCGTCCATGCGCTCGGGCGGCGTCCGGTTGTGCTCGAGCCAGGCCGTGACCGCCCGGTTGGCCTCGGCCTGTGTAGACCGGATCGTGATCTTGCAGCCGACCGAGCGCTCGATCGCCTCGGGATCGCGCCCGACGTCCGCGCAGTGCGCGCGCAGGATCGCGTCCTTGGCCGCCAGGGTCTCGGGCGTGCCGAACGCGTTCCACATGTCCGCGTGACGCGCGACGATCCGCAGGGTCTTCTTCTCACCCGCGCCGCCGATCATGATCGGGAGGCGCTCCTGGATCGGCAGGGGCTGGATCCGCAGGTGGTCGAAGGCGTAGCGGCCATCGGGCGCGCTCGTGACCTCGCCCCCGTCGAGCAGGGTCCGGGTCGCTTCCGCGGCTTCGGCCAGCCAGTCGAGGCGCTCGCCGAACCCGGATCCGAAGTCGATGCCGAAGGCCTGGTGCTCCTCGCCGAACCACGCCCCGCCCATGCCCATGATCGCCCGGCCACCGCTGATGTGGTCGATCGTCGTCAGCGCCTTCACGGCCAACCCGGGGTTGCGGAAGGTGTTGGCACCGACGAACAGCCCGAGCCGGATCCGCTCGGTCGCCTGGGCGGCCGCCGCGAGCGCGGTGTAGCCCTCGAAGATCGGCTGATGCGGATCGCCGAAGATCGCCAGGATGTGGTCCCAGGTCCAGAGATGGTCGAAGCCGAGCCGTTCGGCCCGGCGGGCGGCGTCCAGGAACGAGGGCCAGTCCGACGCCTGGCTCCACAGGTTCAGGCCGAGGCGGAGCTCGCCCATCGGTGCCTCCTAGGGGTGAGGGAGAAGCGTAACCGGGCTGTCCGCGGGCCGCTCATCCGCAGTTCCGATCGATTGACTGCAAACGAATGTATGCACTCGATTGCTCGTTCGAAAACGTGGTAGTGTGCGCAACGCCGAGGGCCGCGGACCGGAAGCATCTCGCCACCCGCTAGCCGCCGCCCGGCTTGGCAAGGAGGAGTTACGGATGAGGATCCTTCGCAGGGTGCCCGTCCTCGCGGTCCTGGCCATCGTGGCCGTCGCCTGTTCATCCGGGGGTACGACAACGGCCGCCCCCGGCGGGTCGACCGCGGCGTCTACCCCGGCACCCGCAACGGCACCCGCAACGGCCGAGGCATCGGCCCCGGCGTCCGAGAGCGCGCCCCCGGCGGCCGTGGCCACCCCGGAGCCCGCCAAGGACTGTGCGCGGACGAGCGACGAGTCTGCCATGCAGATGTGGGAGCGCTCGGGCGGCAACAAGGGCATGGTCGACCAGCTCGTGTGCGACTGGAACACGGCCAACCCGGGCAAGCTCATCAACCTGAGCTACATCCCGCACGCGGAGATGGTGGGCAAGATCGCTCAGGCAACCGCGTCGGGCGAGGTCCCGGACCTCATGGGCATGGACCTGATCTATGCCCCGCAGTTCGAGAACGCCGGCCAGCTCGTCGACCTGACTGACAAGATCTCGAGCTGGCCCGAGCTGACGACGGCGAGCCCCGGTCACATGACCGTCGCCACGTTCAACGACCGTCTGTACGGCGTCCCGCTCTACGCGGACGTCTCGGCGCTGTTCTACAACAAGGACCTGTTCAAGCAGGCGGGGCTCGACCCCAACAAGCCGCCGACCAGCCTGGCGGAGATCCGCGAGTACGCCGACAAGATCTCGGCGCTCGGCGGCGACATCAAGGGCTACTACCTGCCCGGCAACTGCGCCGGCTGCAACATCTTCACCGTTGGGCCGCTGATGTGGGCCACCGGCGAGACGACCATCGAGGCCGGCAAGTGCGGCGACGAGCCGCTGGTCGGACCGGGCGTCGCAGAGGTCCTCCAGTGGGCACGCGACATGATCAAGGCCGGCAACGTCCACGACACCGACCGCTCGGAGACCGGCGAGACCTTCCACCTCCAGTTCGGCTCCGGCAAGGTCGGCATGATGGGCACCGGCAACTTCAACATCACGCTGGCCAACGACCAGATGAAGGACCACCCCTTCGAGTTCGGCATCACCAACCTGCCGGGCAAGGATCCGGGCTCCTCCGCATCGTTCATCGGCGGCGACCTCGTCGTCGTGCCGCAGGGCAGCGAGCGCGTCGACGACGCGGTCGAGTTCATGAAGTTCATCCTGTCGGACAACGAGCAGGTCGAGGGCTACGCGAAGCTGCTGAACCTCACGACCCGCAGCGACATGGCCAACAACAAGTACTTCCAGGAAGAGCCGCTCGTCCAGGACGTCGCCAAGGCGCTCGAGGTCGGCACGACCCCGTACACCCTGACGTTCTTCGAGCAGATCAACTCGCCGCAGGGTCCCTGGCTGCAGATGCTCCAGAAGGCCTACTACACGGACGAGCCGATCGACGCGATCATCGCCGCTGCCAAGCAGCAGATGAAAGACATTTCCTGCCAGTCCTAGAGACGGGGACCGGCTCCTCCTCCGGGTAGGGG
>DATDJA010000366.1:0-11688 GCA_036520795.1 Candidatus Limnocylindrales bacterium | reverse complement strand
CACGCGGTCGCCACCTCCGACTTCGAGCGGATCACGCGAACATTCCTGTCCGAAGCGCACGCCCAGGGCGTTTCGCCGATGGTCGGCGTGGTCAACGTGTCGATCGCCACGGTCGTCGAGCGCATCGAGTTCGCGGCGGGCCTTGGCTGCTCCACGTTCCAGATTTCCCTGCCCGGCTGGGGGACGATGACGGATCGGGACGTCCGGGCGTTCTTCGACACGGTCTGCGGCCGCTTTCCGACCCACCAGTTCCTCCACAACAACCAGGCCCGTGCCGGGCGGATCCTGCGAGCAGGGGACTATGCGCCCATCGCCGGGGATCATCCGAACCTGGTGGCCACGAAGTACGGCGGCGGCGACCCCGACCTGATCGCCGGCCTGCTGTTGGGCGTGCCGGTGCTCCGGCACTTCCTGACCGAGCCCGGGTTCTACACCGCCTGCGCGATTGGCGAACCCGGCCTCCTCGCCTCCGTCGCCACGTCCAACGCGGCACGCACGCGGCAGTACTATGACGCGGCCGTGACCGGGGACCTGGTGCGCCTGGCGTCACTCCACCGCGAGCTGGCCGCAATGCTGGTGGAGCTGCGCGCCTGCGTGGGGACGGAACCACGGATCGACGGGACCTACGACAAGATCGTGGCGAAGGTCGCCGAGCCCGACTTCCCGCTCCGCCTGCTGCCGCCATGGGAGTCGCCGACGGAAACTTCGTACCGGCGGTATCGCGACTTCCTCGTCGCCAACTACCCTGCCTGGGTCGGCGAATCAGACGAACGGCACTGAACCGGAACGTTCGCCGGTCAGCGGGCGCCCATCGGCGTACGGTCCGCGTTCATCGCATCAAGGATCTGGCGCCGTGACTCGGCGATCAGGTTGCGCATCGCCTCGTCGGCCCCCGCCGGATCGCGTGCGACCACGGCCTCCAGGACAGCCCGGTGCAGGGGCAGGCTGAATGACAGGAATGTCTTCCACTCGGCCTTCGCCCGGGACTCACGCCCTGCCGCGGGTCCGAACGCGGCGACCAGCACGGCTCGCAAGGCCGGGCCGAAGGCCGCGACCATCTGGATCAGGTAGTCGTTGTGGCTCGCGGACACGAGCGTGCCGTGGAAGACGACGTCCGCCCCGAGATAGCCGGTCTCGTCCGTGCCCATCTCGATGAGCGCGGCTTCGATCTCGGCGATCTCGCCGGGCTCCGCCCGCGCGGCTGCAAGGCGCGCCGACGCGGGCTCGATGATCTCGCGGACCTCCATCACGTCCCGCAGGAACGGGACGTCGGCGCCTCGCTCGGTCCGCCACGTCAGGACGTCCGGGTCGAGCAGGCGCCAGGTCGAATGCGGCGTGACCACGGTCCCGCGTTTAGGGCGCGACTCCACGAGGCCCTTGGCGGTCAGGACCTTGGTCGCCTCACGCACGACGGTCCGGCTCACCCCGAGCTGGCGACTGAGCTCCCCCTGCTCGGGAAGGAAGTCGCCGGGAGCGATGTCGCCGGTCACGATCTGGCGACCGATGAGCTGGACGATGCTCGCGTGGATGCCGCCTGGGCCGCCGGCATGTTCGCTGAAGCGCACGGATCGTCTACCTGCTAGCGGGCTACCACGGCGCCCTGTGGGCGAGGGCGGGGCCACCGATCGGGATCAGCGCGAGGCATACCACATCGGCGTGCCCGCGGTAAGGCGTGGACGGCAACTCCGGCTGCACATTGGCTACATCCCCAGCGACTCGCCGCCGTCGACGAGCAGGTCCTGCATCGCGATGTGGGCGGCGTCCGGCGACAGCAGGAACGCCACCGCGGCGGCGATGTCTGCGGGCCGTCCGACGCGGCCGCTGGGGATCCGCGGTCGGAACGCTTCTGGGCTGCCGGCCGCGAGATCGTCCACCGTCCGGTGGTCGCGGGCCAGCGTCTGCATCATCGGCGTGTCGGTGGGACCGGGCGAGACGGTGTTGATCCGAACGCCCCGGGGCACAGTCTCCATGGCCAGGACCCGCAGCGCCTGGCGCATGCCGGCCTTCGATGCCGAATAGGCGGCCTGGCGCATTCGCGGCATCCGGGCAGCAATGGAGGCGATGCCGACGATCGACCCGTCGCCCGCCTCGACCATGTGGGCCGCGTAGCGCTGCGCCGTGTAGAAGGTCCCGATCAGGTTGACGCCCAGGATCCGCGTGAACTCCTCGGGCGTGGCGTCGAGCGAGCTCGACGCAGCGAAGATCCCGGCCACGATCGCGACGCGCCGAGCGCCGGCGGTGGCGGCGACGAGCTCGTCGATCGACGCGGTCTCGGACAGGTTGACGGGCATGGCCCGCGCGTCGGCGCCGGCCTTGACGAGGTCTTCCGCGACGGCGGTCGCGCGCTCGAGGTTGAGGTCCGCGACGACGAGCGGTCCCGCCCATGGCTCGATCGCGAGCCGCCGGGCGACCGCTTCGCCGATCCCCTGGGCGCCGCCGATGACGACGGTCGAGCCTTCCATTGGCATCACCTGCTGGACGTCTTGACGATGCTACGTAGTATCATAGTATCAACATCCTAACCGCCACTGACGCGAGCCCCTTCCGCAATCCAACACGGGAGTCCCATGCGGATCAGTAGTGTCGAGACCATCGTGCTCGCCGAGCCGGAACATGTCGGCGAGCCGGCCGGCTGGTGCACCAGCCCGCTCGATGTGTTCATGCCGACGCGCCACGAACGCGGGCGCCAGCCGACGCCAGGGATTCCATCGAACGTCCTCGTGATCGTCACCACCGATGATGGCCTCAAGGGCTACGGCATGGTCGGCACCGGGTCGCCGGCCGCGGCGGCGGTGATCGATTACCACCTCCGCTCGCTGGTCCTCGGGGAGGATCCGTTCAACGTCGAGCTCCTGTGGAGCCGGATGTACCGGACGACCATCAACATCGGGCGGCGCGGCCTCGTGCTCGAGGCGATCAGCGCGATCGACGTCGCGATCTGGGACATCCTGGGCAAGGCGCTCGGCCAGCCGCTCTACAACCTGCTCGGTGGGCAGACCGTCGACCGGATGCGCGCCTACGTCAGCCAGTCGTACGCACGCGAGAACCTCGACGACGTCGCCGCCGAGGCCAGGCACTGGATGTCCCAGGGCTTCACCGGCCTCAAGATGCGCTTCGGCTACGGCCCCGTCGATGGACCGCAGGGGATGCGCAAGAACGTCGACCTCGTGCGCACCGTCCGGGAGGCGATCGGCCCGGACGTGATGCTGGCGATCGACGCCTACATGGGCTGGGACGTCACCTATGCCATCCGGATGATCCGGATGCTGGACGAGTTCGACCTCGCCTGGGTCGAGGAGCCGATCTCGCCCGACGACCTCGACGGGTTCGGCCTGATCCGCCGTTCGGTGAACACGCCGATCTCGACGGGCGAGCACGAGGCGACCCGCTGGGGCTACCGCCAGCTGCTCGAGCGGGGTGCGGTCGACATCATCCAGCCCGACGTCGATCGCATGGGCGGCATCACCGAGGCCCGAAAGGTCTGGGCCCTGGCAGCCGCGTTCGACATTCCCGTGATCCCGCACGGCGGCTGGGCCCACAACGCCCACCTCGTGCTCGCGAACATGAACTCGCCGTGGCTCGAGTACTTCCCGGCCGATGGGATCCAGTCCGGCTACACGTTCTATCGCCAGCTCCTGACCGGCCAGCCGGAGGCGGTCGACGGGTGGGTGTCCCTGTCGTCCGCGCCCGGCCTCGGGGTGGAGCTCGACGAAGCCGTCCTTGAGCGTCATCGCCTATGACGCCGCCAGCCGATTGGCACTCGCGAGGAGGGTCAGCAGCACGGAAATCCGACAGCGAATGGATCGCCTGACGTGTCACGGCATTCGCCGTCACAGGCAACAGGAGGAGGAGCTAGGTGTTTGATCGCATCCCCCGGGCTGGCATCGGGCTAGCCGTCATGCTGCTCATTGCAGCATGTTCGCCGACCGCGGCGTCACCGAGCGCGGCCCCGGCGAGCCAGCCGGCGACCGCCGCGCCGACGGAAGCCCCGCCGGCCAGCGCGCCCGCCGAGTCGTCGTCGGCAGCGGCATCCGGCGACCGGCACACCCCCGAAGAGGTCGACGCCGCGACCGGCGAGCATCACGTGTCCTCGATCTACGCCGTGCCCAAGACGCTCAAGGAGAAGTACCTCCTGGCGTTCCTGAACCCCGGCCGATCGGTCCCGTTCTTCGTCGACTGGTCGGACGGCATGAATGCCGCGGCGGACTACTACGGCGTCGATCTGATCGAGACGGACCTCGACCTCAAGTTCGAGAACACCGTCAGCTCGTACGAGTCGATCTCGGGCCAGGACCCTGACGTCCTCGGGACCCTGACCACCGCCGGCGTGGCCCTCAAGGCCCAGGCCGACAAGGTTGGCCTGCCGATCATCCCGATCGACATCGCCATCGAAGGCAACCCGTACTACCTCGGCGTCCCGAACGAAAAGTCGGGCCAGTTCGCAGGCGACTACATCGCGAAGGCCGCCGCCGCGAAGCTGGCCGGCGACTGGGCGGGCCGCAACGTCGTCTACATCGGCCTCGGCTCGACCAACCCCGAGGTCCAGAAGCGCACCCTCGGCGCGCTCGAGGAGATCCGCAAGACCATTCCGATCGACGACGCGAACGTCGTCCACCTCCTGTGCGACGGCCAGGCTGAGCCCTGCAACACGGCGACGGTCGACGCGCTCACGGCGCATCCGAACGACGTGTTCCTGATCGTCGGCATGAACGACGAGGCCGGCGTCGGTGGCCTGCAGGCCGTCAAGGCCCAGGGCCGCGCAAAGGACGCGCTCATGGTCACGCTCGGCGCCGACAAGGCCGGCCGCGACATCCTCCGCTCGGACTCCGACGGGGTCATGATCGGGGCGGTCGACTACAACCCGTGGGCTGAAGGCTGGAGCTGGGTGGAGGCGGCCCTCGCCGTCGCCGAAGGCGAGGGCGATCAGTTCAAGGAGTACGACGTGAACCGGGTCATCACGCGCGACAACGTCGACGAGATCTACCCGGACAACTAAGCCCACGCGCTTGCACCGGGCGTCCGACCAGCCGTCGGGCGCCCGGTCTTGCATCCTTGTCAGAACACGCCAGGGTGGCGACATAGCACGAGGTACTTCCTCCGTTGACGCTTGACGTTGCGGCGCCTGCGAACCCTCGCCTCGGCACCCGGCTGTTCGACTTCCTCCTCGACTACGGCCTGTACGTGGCACTGCTCGTGCTCGTCATCGGGCTGTCGATCGCCTCGCCGTTCTTCCTGACGGTCAACAACCTGCTCAACGTCGGCCAGGCGATCGCGATCGTCGGCATCATCGCCGCGGCGATGACCATCGCGATGATTGCCGGCCAGCTCGACCTCACCGTCGGTTCGATCGTCGGGCTGACCGCCGTGATCACCGCCCACCTGATCGTCAACGAGGGGCAGTCGATCCTGGTCGCGGCGATCGTGAGCCTCATCGCGGCCCTCGCCATCGGCGTCGTGACCGGCGTCCTCGTCGTGAACGTCGGCATCAATTCGATCATCGCGACCCTGGCGCTCGGCCTCGCTGTCCGCGGCCTCGCCTTCGTGGTCGCCGAGGGCCAGCAGATCACGATCGCGGACCCGGCGATGAGCGAGCTCGTCTACGCGAGGCCGCTCGGGATCCCCGTGCCGGTGTTCGTCATGGCCATCATCTACACGCTGGCCGCGGTCCTCATGTACTGGACCAAGCTGGGCTGGCATCTGTATGCCGTCGGGGGCAACGAGAGCGCGGCGCGGCGAGCCGGCATCCCGGTCGACCGCCTGAAGCGCCTGGTGTTCCTCATCACCTCGGGGTGTGCAGCACTCGCCGGCCTGATCCTCACGGCGCGGGCCAGCTCGGGGATCGGCACCTACGGCACGGGTCTCGAATTCAACGTCCTGACGGCGGTCCTGCTGGGCGGCATCGGCCTCGCCGGCGGCTCGGGCCGGATCGAGCGCACGCTGGCGGGTGTCGTCCTGATCGGCATCCTCACCAACGGCCTGACGCTCATCAACATGCCGTTCTACTACCAGCAGATCGTGTACGGCATCGTGTTCGTCGCGGCCGTCGTCCTCGACGCGATCCGTCGCAAGCGGCGCGCCCGATGACGGTCCGGACGACGGCACCCACCATCGCTTGCCACGCGTGGGCCTTCGGCCGGATGGGGTACCCCGCGGCCCTGCGGCACATCGCCTCCCGCGGGTTCGCGGCCGTCGACCTCCCGGTGGCGGCTATGGACAGCCCCGGATCCGTGGCGCTCGACCAACTCGCCGATCCGCGTGCGATCGAGCGCTTCAGGGACGACCTCGACCGCAACGGGCTCCAGCTGACCGACGTGTTCCTGCTGTTCCCGACCGCGACCAACGATCCCGATGGCCGCGCGGTCATCGACGACGTGTTCGCCCGGGGAGCGGATGCGATCGCGGCCCTCGGGTCGCCGGGCATCACCATCAGCCCGGGCAGCCCCCAGCCGGGCGAGGATGTGGCGACGTCACGGGCGCGCTCGGTCGAGGTGCTCGCTGCGCTGCTCTCCCGGGCGCGCGCCAGCTCGATCGCGCTGTCGATCGAGCCGCACGTCGGGTCGATCACCGAGCGTCCGGCGGAGGCCCGGCAGCTGGTCGCGGATGTCCCCGGGCTGCAGGTCACCCTCGACTATTCGCACTTCATCTATCTCGATTGCGACCAGGCATCTGTCGAGCCGCTGCACGCCGTCACGAGACACGTGCACGTCCGCCAGAGCCGTCCGGGCCGGCTCGCCGCGCCGGTGGACGAGGGCACGATCGACTTCGCCCGCGTGTTCGACCTGCTCGCCGCCGACGGGTACCGCGGCGCCGTGACCGTCGAGTACGCGGACAGCCCGTGGATGGGCCAGGATCAGCTCGACGTCGCCGCGGAGACCGATCACTTGGCCGGCGACGTTCGCCGGCTCATCGGCCAGCGCTGGGAGGGATTCGCTTCGTGACCGAAGAGCGTGAGTCCGAGTTCGCCTTCGAGGCACGCGGGCTGGGCAAGGCCTACGGGCATGTGCGCGCCCTCGAGAACGTCGATCTCGGCCTGCGGCGCGGCGAGCTGCTGGCGCTGGTCGGCGACAACGGCGCCGGCAAGTCGACGTTCGCGAAGATCCTGTCCGGCGCCTTGATGCCGGACACGGGCGACATCTTCATCAATGGCACCCAAGTGGTGCTGCGCACGCCCGCGGATGCGCTCGCGCAGGGGATCGCGACCGTCTACCAGGACCTCGCGCTGGTCGATGCCCGCGACGTCGGCGCGAACCTGTTCCTCGGACGCGAGTTCGGCCGCGGGCCGTTCGTGGACGCGAAGCGATGCCGCGCCGAGGCCGAGATCGTGCTGAAGAAGATCGGCGCGCAGGTGCCGTCGATGAAGACCACCGTCGGGTCGCTGTCGGGAGGGCAGCGGCAGGCGATCGCGATCGCCCGCGCGGTCACGCTGGGAAGCCAGATCCTCATCCTGGACGAACCGACGGCGGCCCTCGGCGTCCGCGAGGCGACCCGGGTCATGGACCAGCTCAAGGAGCTCAAGTCGGCCGGCCAGTCGATCCTCATGATCAGCCACAACCTGCAGCACGTCCTGCAGCTGTCGGACCGGATCGCCGTCTTCCAGCAGGGCCGACTCGCGGGCGTGCGCACAACAAGCGACACCTCGCCCGAGGAGATCGTCCAGCTGATCATGTTCGGCCCGCCCGAGGCCGCCCGGACCGAGGTCCGCGCGTGACGGAACCCATCGACGGGATCATCCCGATCGCGTGCGTGCCGTTCACGGACGACGAGTCGATCGACGTCGACGCGCTCGCCGCCCAGGCGGGCTTCCTCCTCGATCGAGGCGTGGCCGGGATCGGCATCGGGTTCGGCAGCGAGCTGCCGCGCCTGACCGAGGACGAGCGCGGCCTGGTGACACGGGTGCTCGTCGAAGCGGTGGACGGGCGGGTCCCGATCATGGTCGCGTCCGGCGCCGACAGCACCTACGCGGCGATCAAGCGGTCGGAGGCGGCTGCTCAGGCGGGGGCGACGCTGCTGATGGTGGTGCCGCCGGCCCAGGGCGACCTGTCGCCTGACGGGATCGTGGCCTACTTTGCCGCGATCGGCGAGCGGGTCACCGTCCCGATCGTGATCCAGGACGCGCCGGGCATGACCGGTGTCCAGATGCCGGCGTCACTGCTCGCCCGCATCTGCGACGAGGTGCCGACGGTCGGTGCGATCAAGGTCGAGGCGATCCCGCCGGCTCCCAAGGTGGACGCGGTGGTGCGAGCGTTGCGGCCGGATGTGGCCGTGCTCGGCGGAGCCGGGGGCATGGACTTCTTCACCGAGCTAGCGTACGGGTCGCGCGGCACGGTGCCAGGCCCGGGTCACCCCGAGGTCTTCGTCCGGATCTGGAGTGAGTTCCGTGCCGGCCGCCTGGCCGAGAGCCGGCGCATCTGGGCCCACTACCTGCCGTTCATCATGTTCGTCGGGCGCAGCATGGACACCTTCCTCGTCGTGCAGAAGGAGATCCTCCGCCGCCGGGGCGTGTTCCCGTCCCACCGGCTGCGTCGGCCGGGCAGCGAAGGCGACGCACGGTTCTGGGCCGAGGTGGACGCGCTCCTGCGCGAGGTGGACGACGATCCGATCCTGTCGGGCCGGGCCGATGACTGAGCGCTCGTTCGGGCGTCTCGCGGGCCGCACCGCGCTGGTCACCGGTTCGTCGCGCGGCATCGGCCGCTCGATCGCGATCGGCCTCGCGCGCGAGGGGGCCACGGTCGTCGTCAACCACAGTGGACGCGACGCGACCCCCGCCGACTCGGCCGTCGCCGAGATCGAGGCCGCCGGTGGACGCGCGTTCGCGATCGCCGCCGATATCGGCGAGGTCGAGGACTGCCACCGCCTCGTTGCCGAGTCCATCCAGGTGCTCGGCCACATCGACATCGTCGTCAACAACGCCGGCATCTGTCCGGCACACGAGTTCCTCGACCTGCCGCTGGACCTGTGGCAGCGCGTCCAGGACGTGAACTACCGCGCCACGTTCATCGTGAGCCAGCTGTGTGCACAGGCGATGGTCGAGCGGGGCGAGGGCGGCCGGATCATCGCGATCAGCTCGATCAGCGCGGTGATGGGCGGGTCGATGCAGGCGCACTACGCTCCGACCAAGGCCGCGGTCGCGTCGCTGATGCAGTCGATCTCGATCCCGCTCGGCCGGTACGGCATCACCTGCAACTCGGTGCTGCCGGGCGCGATCGAATCGGACCTCACCAAGGAGGGCTGGGCCGATCCCGTGATCCGCGCTACCAACGAGGCCCGGATCCCGATCGGACGAGCCGGCACCGGCGACGACGTGATGGGGGCCGTCGTGTACCTCGCCTCCGACGAGGCGTCGTACGTCACCGGGTCGACGATTCTCGTGGACGGCGGCCTGTACGCCTTCCTCCACTAGCGCGTCGAGGTCCTGCATGCGCGTCGGCATCGTCGGCTGCGGCGACGTTAACCGGCTGTACCTCCCGGGCAGCGCCCGGTACGAGGGCATCGAGCTGGCCGGCTGCGCCGACCGGCACCCGGAACGCGCCGAGGCTCTCTCCGGCCGGGGCGGGTTCCCTGCCCTGAGCGTGGACGCCCTGCTCGCCGACCCCGGCATCGAGCTGATCCTCAACCTGACGACGGCGGCGTCGCACGCCGAGATCTCGCGCGCCGCGATCGCGCACGGCAAGCACGTGTACTCCGAGAAGCCCCTGGCGACGTCCCTCGCGGACGCGGGCGCGATCCTCGACGAGGCCGAGCGTCGTGGCGTGCGTGTGGGCGCGGCGCCGGACACGTTCCTGGGCAGCGGGCTCCAGGCGGCGCGCGCCGCCATCGATGGTGGGGGGCTGGGCGACGTGTTCGCGGCCGTCGCACGGGTCGCCCATCCGAAGCCCGAGACCCGCAACCCGAACCCGGCGCCCGGCTACGCGCGCGGGTCGGGTCCCCTGCTCGACGTCGGCCCGTACTACGTCACCGCGCTCGTGCACCTCCTGGGTCCCGTCGCGTCGGTCACCGCGCTCGGCCGCGGCCGAGGCGTCGAACGGCGGATCGAGGTCGGGCCGCGCGCGGGCGAGTCGTTCCTGCCCGAGGTCCCGACGACCGTGATGGCCACCTACACGTTCGAGTCGGGCGCGCTGGCATCGCTCCTCGCGACCTACGACGGCAGCCCACTGTCGGCCGGTGGGATCGAGGTGTACGGCTCGATGGGGACGCTCCAGATCGGCGATCCGAACCACTTCGACAAGCCGGTGCGGCGCCACTTGCGCGAGACGGGTCGCTGGGAGGACATGCCGCTGCCGATCGTCGTCAGCGGCGAGCGTGGCCTGGGGCTGGCCGAGATGATCGCGGCCATTGCCGCCGGTCGCCCGCACCGCGCGTCCGGGGCGCTCGCCTACCACGTGCTGGACGTGCTGCTCGCGACCGAGGCGTCGGCCAACGAGGGCCGGCCCATCGCCGTCGCGAGCACATGCGCACGGCCCGAGCCGCTGCCCGACCCGCGCCTGGGCGGCGACCCGTTCGCGTCCGTCCCGCCCGCTCGCTAGCGGCCGAGCGCACGGGATCCCCGCTCAGGCCGGGGCGCGGACGAGCCCCCGGCGCAGCAGGTCGGTGAACAGCTCGATCGACCGGCCGACGCCCTCGGGCAGGCCCGTGAACGGCGCCGGGTCGACGAATCGTCCGAACCCGGAGGCGTCGACCCGGGCGACAGCCGGCAGGGGAACGTCGTCGTGGGTGATCAGGCCGCGGCTGCGCGGGAGTGCCTCCTCGATCACGTCGACGACCCGGGCGACCGGTGCCGTCTCACCCCCGAGGTTGTACGCGTTGGCCCCGGTCAGGTCCGCGCGTGCCGCGGCGACGAAGGCCCGCGCGACGTCGGGCGCGAACTGGAACAGGGCCTCGCCGCCGTACGGGATGCGATACGGGACGCCGGCGGCCGCGGCGAGCATCGCCACCGTCGTGCCGGATGTCATGCCCTGGTCCCGCCCCGGCCCGTAGACCACCCACGGCCGCAGGCCGACCGATGACAGGCCCCGCTCGTTGAAGTAGATCCTCGCCGTGCCCTCGTTGGCCTGCTTGAACACGCCATACAAGGTGGCAGGCGCCTGGGGACTGTCATCGCGCACGAGGCCATCGGGGTACTGCGCCGGCAGGCCGAAGACCCCGCCCGCGCTGGCGTAGGCGACGCCACGCACCTGCTCCGGATGTGCGGCGGCCGCCTCCATGATCGCGATGGTGCCCGTGACGTTGACGTGGGAGCCCAGCGCGGGCCGGGCGCGCACGAACGGCACCTGGAGCGCGGCGCAGTGGACGATGTGCGTGATCCGGCGGCCGACCACCAGATCATCGATCAGCGCGAGATCGGTCACGTCCCCCTTCACCCGATCGACCTTGCCGAGCTCCTCCTCGGTCGCCAGGAGGCGCATGCGGCGCGGATCGTCGTCCAGGTCGAGGGCGACGACTGGCACGTCCTCGTCCAGGAGTGCGCGAACGACCCACGCGCCGAGGCAGCCTGCCGATCCCGTGACCAGGAAGCGCTCGTCCGTCGTCACGGCGCGGTGATGGTCGAGTGGAGCGTGCCGATCCCCTCGATCGAGACCTCGACCGCGTCGCCCGGCTTGAGGTAGACGCGGGGGTTCATGCCGTAGGCGACGCCCGACGGGGTGCCGGTCGCGACGATGTCGCCCGGCTCAAGGGTGATGCCCTCGGTGA
>DATDJA010000365.1:0-5650 GCA_036520795.1 Candidatus Limnocylindrales bacterium | reverse complement strand
GCGACGGCGGCCTTGCCGGCCGCGGCGCCGAGCACGCGGGCGTCCTTGCCGACGCTGACGAGCTGGGTGCCGAGCGCGACACGGTTCAGGGCCGCCTTGTCAGCGTCCTGCCCCGTGACGGGAACCTTGCCATCGAGGCCCTGGCCCTTGAGCGCCGCGACGACGCCGCCGGCCATGCCGTCGTTGAGCACGACGGCTGCATCGATCTTGTTGTCCTCGGCAGTGAGGTACTGCTCCATGGTGGCCTGCGCCTTGGCAGCATCCCAGTTGTCGGTATAGCTCTCGCCGACGATCTTGATGTCGCCGGACTTGACCGATTCGCCGATGACCTTCTCGATGCCTGAGCGCAGGAAGTCGGAGTTCGCGTCGGCGCTGTTGCCCTTGATGACAACGTAGTTGCCCTTGGGCACGACCTTGATGATCTCCTCAGCCATCAGCTGGCCGACGAGCGGGTTGTCGAAGGTGATGTAGAACGCCTTCTCGTTCTCGATCAGGCGGTCATACGCGATCACCGGGATGCCCCGATCGACGGCGGCCTGCACGGTCGGCTGGATCGCCGTGCCGTCCTGGGCCAGGATGATGATCACCTTCGCGCCGTCGGTGATGAGCTGCTCGACGTTCGTCGCCTGCTTCTCAGCGGACGAGCCGGCGTCGTTGCCCACATACGTGCCGCCCGCGGCCTCGACCTCTTTCTTGATGGCGGGCTCGTCCCACTTGGCCCAGCGCTCTTCCTTGAAGTTGTTCCACGACACGCCGACCTTGCAGCCGGCGGCTCCGCCGCTCGGTGCTGCAGCGCTCGGTGCCGTGGTGGCCCCGCCGCCGCCTGACGAACAGGCTCCGACGAAGACGGCAGTGACGGCCGCGGATGCGGCCAGCCTGCGAATGTTCATGCGCTCGATCTCCTCCTCCAGCGACGACGGACGTCGTCGTCATTTCAGTGCGCAGCTTCCGGCGCGTAGGCTACATCGTTAGGCAATCCCCTTTCATGCCGGTCGCCGTTTTTCACGGCGGTTCGTGCCGTCGATGGACCGATCGCGAGCACCCACGTCAGGCACTCGCCAGGTGTAGCGTGTGGTCGCGGCCCCCGAAGAAGGCCGCCGGATCGGCGAGCAGGGGTTCGAACGCGAGCTCCGACGCGCCGACGAGCGGGGCGTTGACGCCGAGGGCGGCCGGCACGACGTCGACCAGGGCCCGGGACGCCGGGAGGGCGTGCCGATTGAGCTCGACCTCGAGCCGGGCGCGCACCAGCGGGTGGAGGCGCGCGTGCGGGCCGCCAAGGATGATGAGGCGTGGGTTGAGGATGTTGACGATCCCGCCGAGGCCGATGCCCAGCCAGCGGCCCACGTGATCGATAGCCCGCAACGCCGCCTCGGAGCCGGCCTCGGCCTCGCGCAACACGGCATCGATCCCGGCCCGGCCGGCGTCGGCGGGATGGCCCGCCAGCGCGAGCAGGACGCCTTCGCCGACCTCGGTCTCCCAGCAGCCGGTCGAACCGCAGCGGCAGCGGGCTCCAGCCGGGTTCACCGTCAGGTGGCCGATCTCGCCCGCGTAGCCGGCCGCCCCTGAGACCAGCCGCCCGTCGACGATCATCCCGCCGCCGACGCCGACCTCGCCCGCGACGTACAGGACGTTGTCCACGCCGACCGCCGCGCCCCGCCGGCTCTCGCCGAGGACGCCCGCGTCCGCGTCATTGAGGACCGAGATCGGCAGGGCCATCGCTAGGGCTCGCGCGAGGCGGGCCCCCAGCGGAACGTCGATCCAGCCGAGGTTGGGGGCCATCGACACGAGCCCGTCGCTCCGCCGGACGACGCCCGCGATGGCGACCCCGATGCCGATGATCGGCCAGTCAGGCGCCCGCAGGACCGCTGCGAGTCGCGCCAGGTCGGCCACCACGTCGTCGACCGAGAGCTCCATCCGTGGCCGATCGAGCCGCACCTGCTCGAGGGTTTCGCCGCCCAGCCCGACGATCGCTGCCGCGATCGAGTCGACAAGGATCTCGAAGCTGAGGACCACGGCACCCGTCGGGTTGAGGCGCACGAGCGGGGAGGGCCGGCCCGGCGTTCCGAGGCGGACAGCGCGGCCCTCCGAGACGAGACCTGCGACCGCCAGCTCGCCGACGAGAGCGCGGATGGCGCTCCGCGTAAGCCCGGTCGAGGCGACAAGCTCGGACCGGGACAGGGGGCCGTGCTCGTGCAAGCCGCGGACGATGGCGCTCAGATTCGCGCGATGGGCAGTTTCGCTGCGCTGGCCAACGTCGACGCGCCCGTCTCGCAAGGTTTGTGATCCTCTCTTGCAAACGTGTGCCAGACTCGTACACGCGCAGGATCGTGTCAAGTCGGCGCCGGCAGTTGGCGCAACGGAGGAACGCCGGTGGAACGACTCGAGGGGACCGGGAAGCGCGTTCGGTGGGGCGTCCTGTCGACGGCGAACATCGCCACCGAGAAGGTGATCCCTGGCTTCCGGCGTTCCCCGCGCAGCGAGGTGCTCGGAATCGCGTCGCGCGAGGGCGGGCGCGCGCGCGAGGCCGCGACCCGGCTCGACATCCCGCGGGCCTACGAATCCTACGAGGCGATGCTGGCGGATCCCGACATCGACGCTGTCTACAACCCGCTGCCCAACCACCTCCACGCGGCGTGGACGATCGCGGCGGCGCGGGCGGGCAAGCACGTGCTGTGCGAGAAGCCCCTGGCGCTCACGGCCGACGAGGCCCAGGGCATGGTCGATGCCTGCCGTGAGGCCGGCGTCCTGTTGATGGAAGCGTTCATGTACCGCCAGCACCCATCGTGGATCGCGGTCCGGGAGCTGGTTCGATCGGGCCGGATCGGACGCCTCCAGGCCGTCGACAGCTGGTTCGGGTACTTCAACGACGACGCATCCAACATCCGCAACATCCGCGAGGCGGGTGGCGGCGCGCTGTACGACATCGGCTGCTACTGCGTGAACCTGTCGCGGATGCTGTTCGATGCCGAGCCCGTCGGCGTGCAGGCGGCCATCACGCGCGACCCGGGCCTCGGCGTGGACGTGCTCACGAGCGGGATCCTGTCGTTTCCGACCGGCACCGCGACGTTCACCTGCTCCACGCGGACCGAGACCGACCAGCGCGTCCACGTCTATGGCACCCATGGCCGGATCTCGGTCGAGATCCCGTTCAACATCCCGCCCGACCGCCCCACCCGGGTCTTCGTCACGGCGGGCGGCGACCCTCCGGTGGCACCGGCGACCGAGACGCTAACCTTCGCCACCGCCGATCCCTACGCCTGCGAGGCCGACCGGTTCGCGGAGGCGGTGCTCGACGGCGTCCCGCTGCCGGTGGAGCCCGGGGACGCGGTCGCCAACATGCGGGTCCTCGACGCGCTGTTCGCCGCGGGCGCCTGAACGCGGCCGACCCCGTTCCGGCTCTCCCGAGCCCGGCCCGGCAAGGCGACGTACCATCGCGCGGCATGTCAGAGGCACAGGACGTCACGGGTGGCGACGGGCGCCGGGAGCGCGCCAGCCGCCGAACCTTGCTGGCCGCCGCAACCGTGGTCGTCGTGGCGCTGGTCGTGGTCGGCGGCGTCTCGGCGTTCGTCGTCGCGTCGGGTGCCCCCAGAACGCCTGTGGCGCCGCGTTTCGTGGAGGAGACGGCAACCGCCGGGATCGACCACACGTTCGACGGCGGGCTGAAGTACTTCACCGGTGGCGGGGTCGCTGTGCTCGACTGCGACGGCGATGGGCGGCCTGACGTCTACCTGGCCGGCGGCGAGCACCCGGCCGGCCTGTACCGCAATGAGACCGCGGTCAGCGGCCCACTCCGATTCACCCAGGTCCCGGATTCGGGCACGGAGCTCTCCGCGGTGACCGGCGCATACCCGCTCGACGTCGACGCCGACGGGTTCGACGACCTCGCGGTCCTCCGGGTGGGCCAGTCGATGCTGCTCCGGGGTCTTGGGGACTGCCGGTTCGAACCGGCGAACGAGGCGTGGGGGGTCTCGCCGCCGCCCGCGTGGACGACGGCGTTCTCGGCGACCTGGGAGGGCGCGGCCGTACGGCCCACGATGGCGTTCGGGAACTACGTGGCCCTCGACGCGGCCGGCGAGGTCGCGTCCGGCTGCGCGGATAGCGAGCTGTTCCGGCCGGACGCGACCGGCACGGGATACGGACCCGCGATCCCGCTCGCGCCCGGCTACTGCACGCTCTCGATCCTGTTCAGCGACTGGGACGGATCGGGCCGGCGAGACCTGCGAGTCACCAACGATCGCCACTACTACGCGACGGGCAACGACCAGCTGTGGCGCGTGGCCCCGGGCGAGCCGCCGCGGGAGTACACGGCGGCGGACGGTTGGGTCCCGATGCAGATCTGGGGCATGGGGATCGCGAGCCATGACCTCACGGGCGACGGGCTGCCCGAGGTCTACCTCACGAGCCAGGCGGACAACAAGCTCCAGACGCTCGCGGAAGGACCGTCGCGGCCCGTGTATGGCGACATCGCGTTGCGCCGCGGCGTCACCGCGTCCCAGCCGTTCACCGGGGGTGACGTCCTGCCTTCGACGGCCTGGCATCCCGAGTTCCAGGACGTCAACAACGACGGGCTGATGGACCTGTTCGTGTCCAAGGGCAACGTCGACGAGATGCCGGACTACGCCCGGCGGGACCCGAGCAACCTGTTCATCGGCCAACCGGACGGCACCTTCCTCGAAGGCGCCGAAGCGGCGGGCATCGTGTCGTTCGACAAGGGCCGTGGCGCGGCGCTGACGGACTTCAACGCGGACGGTCTCCTCGACCTCATTGAGGCGAACCTTGGCGCGCCGGTGCGCCTGTGGCGCAACGTGGGGACCGGTACGATCGATGCGCCGGTCCCGATGGGCAACTGGCTGGCCGTGCGCCTGGGCCAACCAGGCGGCAACCGGGATGCGATCGGCGCCATCATCGAGAGCAGGGTGGGGGAGGCCGTCACCCGGCGGGAGACCTCGGTCGGCGGCGGCCACATCGGTGGCCAGCTCGGCTGGACCCACGTCGGGCTCGGACCGGCGACCGAGGCGCAGGTGCGGGTGACCTGGCCGGACGGCGAGGTTGGACCGTGGATGACGATCGCGGCCAACCAGTTCGTGGACATCGAGCGTGGCGCACCCGTGCCGGCGCCCGCGATGCCACCGGGCAGCTGAGGAGGAGGATCGACCTTGGGAACGGCGAGGCTCACGACGGTCGACCTGCCCGACTTCGGGATGCCCGAGGTCCGTCCGGAGGTTCCGGGTGATCGGTACGGCAAGCGCCTGGCGGCGCTGCGCGAGCGCGCCGATGCCGCCGGCTTCGACCGGCTCGTGGTCTACGCGGACCGCGAGCACAGCGCGAATCTCGCGTTCCTCTCCGGGTTCGACCCGCGATTCGAGGAGGCGATGCTGATCGTCGGGCCGGCCAGCGACCCGCTGATCCTCGTGGGCAACGAGTGCTTCGGGATGGCCGGCGCCGCGCCGCTCCCGATGCGCCGCGAGCGATTCCAGGACTTCAGCCTGCCGAGCCAGCCGCGCGATCGGTCGCGCGGCTGGCTCGGCAGGCTGAAGTCCTGGAATCGCTCGCGGCGCATCGGGAGCGGCGAGGCGCCGGCCATCCCGAAGCACTCGTTGCCCACGAGGATCAGCGGGTCACCGGCCGGCCCGACGATCAGCATCGCCTC
>DATDJA010000364.1:0-2652 GCA_036520795.1 Candidatus Limnocylindrales bacterium | reverse complement strand
TCCACGACTACCTGATTCCGACGATCGGCGACGCGCCCGAGATCGAGTGCATCCTGATCGAGCAGGCGGAGCCCGCCGGACCATTCGGCGCCAAGGGCGTCGGCGAGCCCGCGCTCGTGCCCACCGCACCGGCGATCCTCGCGGCGATCCGGCACGCGACCGGGGCCCGCATCGACAGAGTGCCTGCCACGCCGTCCCGCGTCCGGGCGGCGATCCTCGAAGCGCGCGGCTGACGGACGGATCCCGCGTCGGCCGGCCGCCAGGCGGCCCACTTGTCGCACGGTGCGTCGCTTTCGTCCGCTCAGCGAACCACGCGTCGCACCCGAGGGCCTGTATGCATCAGGCGGTCCGCCCAGCGGACGGCCCAGCGCAGCATGCGTCCAGTCGGGCGCCCAGCGGACAGAGGGAAGCCCGCGGAACCTACCTGGCAGTGGCACCGGGTATCGTGCGGTCCATGGAGAGCCGGATCCTCGGCGCGACCGGCCTCGTCGTCCCGGTCGTCGGGCTCGGGACGTGGCGCACGTTCGACGTCCCCGCCGACCGGCAGGCCGCGGTCGACGCCGTCGTCGAGGCGGCGTTCGACGGCGGCGTCCGCCTCGTCGACAGCTCGCCGATGTACGGACGCGCCGAGGAGCGCCTCGGGGCGGCGATCGCGAGCCGGCTCGAAGATGCCATCGTCGCGACCAAGATCTGGGCGGGAGACGACGGCGAGGGCCGGCGGCAGTTCGCGGACCAGCGGCGGTGGCTCGGGCGGATCGACCTCCTCCAGGTCCACAACCTCCTCGCGTGGCGATCCCAGCTCGAGTGGATGGAGCGCGAGCGCGCGGCCGGCAGCGTCGGCTGGCTCGGCGCGACCACGTACCAGCCGTCGGCGTTCGCGGAGCTTGAGACGATCATGCGGAGCGGCCGGATCCACGCCGTCCAGGTGCCGCACAACCCGGTCGAGGACGACAGCGCACGCCGGATCCTGCCGCTGGCCGCCGATCTGGGTCTGGGCGTGATCGCGATGCGCCCCCTCGGCGAGGGGCAGCTGCTGCGACGCGCGTTCCCGGCCGAGCTCGCCGCCGCCGGCCTGTCCGGATGGGCCGAGGCACTGCTCCGCTGGTGCCTCGCCGACCCACGGGTGACCGCCGCGATCCCGGCGACGACATCCACCACCCACGCCGTCGCCAACGCGTCGGTCGGGACGATGGCCACGCTCGACCCGGACCTGCGGGAGCGGATCGGCCGGCTCGCCCGAGGTCGCTGAGGCGGGTCCCAACGGCGACACGGCCGGGTATCGTGCCTCGATGGACGCGCGCAACCGGACGGCCCCTCGCCGTGTTGTGGATGGCGTGATCACCGCCCCGGCGCCGCTCACCGAGGCGCGGCTCCTCGACGCCGTCCACGCCCTTGCCGCGTCCGACCCTGCCCTCGGCGCGGTCGTCGACCGCTTCGGACCGCCGCCGCTGTGGGCCCGGGAGCCGGGTTTCCCCACCCTCGTGCACCTGGTCCTCGAGCAGCAGGTCTCGCTGGCCTCGGCCCAGGCCGCCTTCGACCGACTCCGTATCGCGGCCGATCCGCTGACCCCTTCGACCTTCCTGGACCTCGACGACGCCGAGCTCCTCGCGGTCGGGTTCAGCCGCCAGAAGACCCGCTACGCGCGGGCGCTGGCGACGGCCGTCGGGGATGGCTCGCTGGACATCGAGGGGCTCGCGGGGCTCGATGACGACGGGGTCGACGGGGCGCTGACCGCGCTGCCCGGGATCGGGCCCTGGACGGCGACGATCTACCGGCTCATGGTCCTGCTGCGGCCCGACGCGTGGCCGGTCCACGACATCGCGCTGGCCCAGGCCCTGGCCGAGCTACGGGGCCTGGCCGGCCGGCCGGACGCGACGAAGATGCTCGCGCTTGCCGAGGCGTGGCGGCCCTGGCGGGCCGTCGCGGCGCGGATCCTGTGGCATCACTACCTCTCGACGCCGCGCCCGCGGGTCAGTCGAGGACGATGAAGGCGTCGATGTCGACCCGCCCGTCGCCGACGGGGCGGATCTCGATCGTGTGCGGCCCGCCGCCCGCGAGCGCGTGCCGGAACACGATCCGCCGGTAACGCTCCGTCGAGGCCGAGAGATCGATGGTCGCCACCTTCACGCCGTCGATGCGGACGTCCGCGTGGCCGCCGCTGGGGGATCGCCGGCTGACGAGCCCGATCGCGTGGCCGGTGAACGCGAACGTGGCACGACGGCTGTGGGCCGACGCGTGGCGCGAGTGGCCACCCGAGTACCGGGCGCCATCGGCCTCGTGCCAGGTCCCCGTCCAGTCGATCGCGCCCGATCCCTCCTGGGCCCGTCTAACCTCGATCGACCCCCACTCGGTGAACGGGCTCCGGTTCCCGGCCCCGTCGGTCGCCCTGATCCGGAACCTGGCCGCCGATCCGACGGCGAGCGGGAGCTCGACCGACGTCGCAACCGGACTGGCGAGCGCAACGTTGACCCAGTGGCCGCCTGACCGACGCTGCAGCTCGAAGCCGGCGATGCCGGTGACCGAATCGACGCCCTGCCACGACAGCCGGCCCGGCACGGTGGAGGTCCCGATGGTGCCCGCGGCGATCGCGGCACGCAACTGGGTGACCACGGGCGGAACCGCGTCGGGCGAGACATCGACGGTAACGCTTGC
>DATDJA010000363.1:0-6289 GCA_036520795.1 Candidatus Limnocylindrales bacterium | reverse complement strand
CCTCACCCCCGAGCAGGCGGCCTCGCTCGCCCCGTCGGGCTGGCGCGGGTTCCTCGCCGCCTTCGCCTCGCCCCGCTTCAGGCTCGCCGCCCCGCTGGGCACCGGGCTCGCCGCCATCGGCCTTGCCGGGCTGCTCCTGGGGACCCCGGGCTCGGTCCTGCCGGCCGTCGAAGGTTCGGCAGGCGCGGCCGCCGGTGCCGCGCCGAGCGCCCCGGCCGCGGAGAGGGCCGAGGATGGCAGCGTCCCGATGATCGACGCCCCGGCGCCCGCGGCCGGCGCGGGGTTGGCCGAGGCGGCTGCCTCCGAGCCTGCAGCCATGGCGCCCGAGGTCGCTCCGGCTCCGTCGGCCGCCGCCGCGGTCGAGCCCGACCGGGCGTTCCTGACCGAGACGGGGTCGGGCGCCGCCGAGGGCCGCTCGTCCACCACGTCGATCCAGCAGGGACCGCCCCAGGGCGGCGGCGAGCCCGCGGGCACCGACCGCAGCCTCGAAGCGCCGGAGGGCGACAACGTGCGCCAGATCGCACCGAGCGATGCGGCCGCGGTCCAGCCTGCCGGGGGCCCGGCCATCGCCCTCCTCGGGGTCGCCGCCCTGATCGCGGGCGTCGTGCTGGTCGCGCTCCGGTTGGGGGCCAAGCGCCTCGCCTGACGCCTTGCGCGCCTAGAGTCGGCGGGGCAGTCGCACCCGGAACGCCGACCCGTGGCCCGGCACGCCGTCGCTCTCCACCTCGACCGTCCCGCCGTGGGCGGTCGCGAGGTCCCGGACGATCGTCAGGCCCAGGCCGCTGCCGCCGGAGTCCGAGCGCCGATGGAACCGGTCGAACACCCGGTCCAGCTCCTCGGGCGGGATCCCCTCGCCGGTGTCCACGACGGTCAGCAGTGCGTCGCCGCCGTCCGCGCGGACCTCGATCATGACGTGACCGCCCGCGGGCGTGTGCCGCACGGCGTTCGCGACGAGGTTGACCAGGATCTCGCGCACGCGTACCGGGTCGACGTCGGCAACGAGCGACGCGTCGCCCTCCAGCCGCAGCTCCACCCGCCGGGCGTCCGCGACCGCGTGCTGCCCGGCCAGCACGTCGCCGGCGATCTCGACCAGGTCGACCGGCTCCCGGTGCAGCGGCAGCGCGCCCGCCTCGGCGAGCGAGATCGTCCGCAGGTCGTCGAGCAGCCGGTCCATCACGACGGCCTCGGCGAGGATCGGTGAAACGTGGTCCTCGTCCATCGGGTGGACGCCGTCGAGCATGGCCTCGAGGCCGCCGGAGATCACGGTGAGGGGCGTCCGCAGCTCGTGGGTCACGTCGGCGAGCAGCGCGCGGCGGTCGTCGCGGGAGCGGTCGAGGCGCTCCGCCATGGCGTTGAACGAGGCACCCAGGCGGCGGACCGGCCTCGGACCGCGGGTTTCGACGCGGACGCCGGGCTCACCGTCGGCGAGCCGCTCCGAGGCCGCCGCAAGGTCCGCGAGCGGGCGCACGGTCAGGAAGAACGCGCGACCGCCAATGACGACGGCGACGATGAGCACGACGACGACGGCGACGACGGTGGCGGTGGGCGGTGAGGCGCCTGGCGCGATGATCCCGAGCAGGAGCGCCGCGACCCACGTCGCCAGCGCGGTGAGGACGCCGACGAACACGACGAGGGCCAGGAACAGGCAGCCAACGAAGCCCGCGCCCATGCGGCCCGGGCCCCGACGCCGCCCCCACGGCCCCCCAGGGCCCGGTGGTCCGCCCCATTGCCACCGCTCCCGCCCCGAGGCGCCCCAGCGGTGGCGCTCGTGCGGGTCCGGATCCGCGCTCGTCACCCGGCCGGCTCCTCGAGCGCGTAGCCCACGCCGTGCACGGTCCGGACGTAGCGAGCGGAGCTCGAAGCCGCGGCCAGCTTCCGGCGCAGGTTGCGGATGTGGCCGTCGATCGCCCGCTCGTAGGACTCGAGCGAGAACCCGTGGACGGCGTCGAGGAGCTGCGAGCGGGTGTACACGCGCCCGGGTTCGCGGGCCAGGGTCGCGAGCAGCTCGAACTCGGTCGGCGTGAGGGTGACGCGCTTGCCGGCGGCCGTGACCCGGTGGCGGGCCACGTCCAGCTCGAGGTCGCCGGCGACGATCCGCTCGTCCGCGGTCGAGCGCGCATCGGCGCGCCGCAGGACCGCGCGGACCCGCGCGACCAGCTCCTTGGGGCTGAACGGCTTGACCACGTAGTCGTCCGCGCCGAGCTCGAGGCCCGTGATCCGGTCGACCTCGTCGCCACGCGCCGTGAGGATCACGATCGGGACCATCGAGTCCCTGCGGAGCGATCGGACGACGTCGAGGCCGTCGATCCTGGGCAGGCCGAGGTCGAGGACGATCGCGTCCGGGCGGCGCGCACGGGCGAGCGCGAGGCCGCCCGAGCCGTCGCCCGCGGCGAGGACGGCGAAGCCGGCGTGTTCGAGATAGTCGCGGACGAGCGAGGCGATCTGGGGCTCGTCCTCGATGACCAGGATCGTGCGCACGAAAGACTCCGGAAATGGCGAGGCGCCGGGCGGACGGTACCGTCCCGGCGCCGCTGGATGGGATTGTGCGTCAAGCGCTTGGCGGTGCCGTGGGCGGCGTTGCCGGCGGCGTGCCCGCGCCGCGAGCCTCGTCCTCGTGGAGCCGGCGGTGGGCGTCCGCGATCCATTGGCGACGGGGGTCGTCAGCGTTGCCCATCGGGCCGTAGCCGTTCGGGCCGTAGCCGTGGCCCCAGCCGGGACCGCCCCAGCCGCGCCGGCGCCCGCCGAACGCGGCGAACAGCAGGCCGATGAACAGGAAGAAGAACAGGAACGGGAAGATGAACCCGAAGAACGGGAAGCCGGCGTGCCAGACGACCGTTCCGCCGGCCGCGCCGATGTCGGACGTGATGCCCAGCTGGAAGCCGATCACGCCGCCGACGAGGGCGGCGATGGTGGCGAGGATGAGGGTGAACAGCCCACGCATGGGGAAGTGCTCCGATCGAAGGGTGGTGCCGGCAGGGGCCGGCGCCGTGGTTGCTTGATGCCTTCGAGCCTCGCGGGCGGATGTGCAGAACCCGTGCGCAACCGGTGCGATGTTCGCGCAGATCGCTGCGGCGCTCAGTCGCCGAGGCAGGTCCCGACGTGGCGGGCGGCGGCGACCCACGGGTGATCCGGCGGAACCCGCTTGCGCTGGCCTGCTACCTGGTCCAACGGAACGGGCTCCGTCTCGTCGCCCCGCGCCGCGACCATCACGCCGAATGTGCCGGCTTCGACCAGGTCGGCCGCGGCGCTCCCGAGGCGCGTCGCGAGCAGGCGGTCCACGGGCGACGGCGTGCCGCCCCGCTGGATGTAGCCCAGGATCGACACCCTCGACTCGAGGCCCGTGAGCTGCTCGAGCTGGTGGGCGAGCCGGAGCGTGTTGCCGATGTGCTGGGTTTCCAGCAGCTCGACCTCGGCCTTGGCGGCCTCGCGGGCGCCCGGCTCCTTCGCCCGGTCCGCACGCCCCTCCGCCACGGCCAGCGCTGCCGCGTCCTCGACGCTCCGCGCCCCCTCGGCGACGGCCACGATGCTGAAGTTGGTCCCGCGGCGCGCGCGTTCCTTGATCGCCGCCGAAATCGCCGCGACGCTGTACGGGATCTCGGGGATCAGGATCACGTCCGCACCGCCCGCGAGTCCCGCGCCGAGCGCGAGCCAGCCCGCGCCGTGGCCCATCAGCTCGGCGACGATGATCCGGTGGTGGCTGTGGGCCGTGCTGTGCAGCCGGTCGATCGCGTCGGTGGCGACCTCCAGCGCCGTGGTGAAGCCGATCGTCGCGTCGGTGCAGGCGAGGTCGTTGTCGATGGTCTTGGGCACCATCACGACGTTGAGGCCGGCCTTCGAGACGCGCAGCGCGTTCTTGGCCGTGCCGCCGCCGCCCAGGCACAGGAGCGCGTGCAGGTTCGCCTTGCGGGCGGTCGCGAGGATCGCGTCGGTCATGTCCCGGACCTCGCCGTCAATGACCATCCGGTGCGGCTTGTCACGGCTCGTGCCCAGGATCGTGCCGCCGACCGTCAGGATCCCGGCCAGTGCCCGGGTGTCGAGCTTGACCCTGCGGTCCTCGGCCAGCCCCCGGAAGCCGTCGCGGAACCCGACGACCTCCATGCCGTAGCTGATGGCGGCCTTGCCGAACCCCCGGATCGCCGCGTTGAGGCCGGGACTGTCGCCACCGGCGGTGATGATCCCGACGCGGCGCGTTGAGGGCATGCCCAGATCGTAGCGGCTCGCCGGTGGTCCATCCATGACAGGTCCGGGTCGTGCCGCGGGTACACTTTCGATGTCCCCACCCGCACGCTCGGAGCCGATGGAACGCCTCCTGCTGCTCGACGGCAACGGGCTCATCTACCGCGGCTACTTCGCGCTCATCGAACAGCCCCTGACGACGTCGAAGGGCGAGCTGGTGACGGCCGTGTTCGGGTTCACGAACATCGTGTTGCGGGCGATCCAGGACGCGAAGCCCGACCGGCTGGGCGTGGCCTTCGACCTCGGCAAGCCGACGTTCCGGCACGAGCGATACGCGGAGTACAAGGCCACCCGCCAGCGGATGCCCGACGACATGCGCGAGCAGATCCCGAAGGTCCGCGAGGTCGTGAAGGCGCTCGGGATCCCGGTCTACGAGCGTGAGGGGTTCGAGGCCGACGACGCAATCGCAACGCTCGTCGGGCAGGCCGAGGCCGCGGATCTCGACGTCACGATCCTGACCGGCGACCTGGACATGCTCCAGCTGGTCAGCGAGCGGACGAAGCTGATGGTCTCGCTGCGCGGCGGCATCGCGAACACCGTCGCCTACGACCTCGCCAAGATCCAGGAGCGGTGGGGCCTCCGTCCCGACCAGATGCTCGACTACAAGGCGCTCAAGGGCGACCCGACCGACAACATCCCGGGGATCCCCGGGGTGGGGGAGAAGACGGCCTCCAAGCTGATCGCGACGTGGGGGACGCTCGACGTGCTGTACGAGCACATCGACGAGGTCATGCCGGAGAAGCTGCGGCCGCTGCTCGAGGAGTACCGCGACGTCGTCCTCGAGAGCCGCGAGCTCATGCGCCTCGTGCGTGACGTGGACGTCGAGCTGGACCTGAGCCGCGGGCGGGTCGGGGAGTACGACCGCGAGACGGTCGTCCGGCTGTTCCGCGAGTACGAGTTCCGGACCCTGATCGACCGCCTGCCGCCCCTCATCGGGGAGCGGCCGGAGGACGCGATCGCCGCGATGCGCGAGCTCCGGGAGGCCGGGTTTCCGGCTGCCCAGGGCGTCGGGCGGGGCGCCGGCGGTGGCCGGCCGGGTGGTCAAGGGTCGGCGCCCGTCGACCCGGGTTCACTGCAGCTGTCGATGGACTTCGACGTGGTCTCGGGCGGCGGAGGAGGCAGCGCGACGGGCGGGATCGCCGCGACCTCGCCCGCCGTCGAGGCGCGGGCGGAGGCGATCGCGGCGGCGTCGGGCGACGTGCCGGGCGCCCTGGCCGCGGCGATCGTGGACCCGGGCCGGATCGAGATCTTGGACGCGGCAGGGGTCGTCGGACTGGAGCCCTGGCTGCGCGACCAGGCCGCCGTCGGGGTCGCCATCGTGGTCGACGACCCGCGGCCGATGGCCGGCACGCTGCTCGCGCTGGCCGTCGCGGGCGAGGACGGCCGCGTGGTCGCCGCGGACGGGCCCGAGGCCTCCGACGCGCTGCGCCACCTCCTCGAGCGCCTGGATGCCCGTCTCGTCGGCCACGAGGTCAAGCCGCTGCTGACCGCGCGCTTCGCCGAGGACCCGTCGGCCGCGCCCGTGCCCATCGCCTTCGACACCCAGATCGCCGCCTACCTCGTCAACGCCGCCCTCCGGGCCCAGAAGATCGCCGACGTCGTCGCGGAGCGGCTGGACCTCGTCCTGCCGCCGGCCGCCGCCGGCCTCCCGCCGACGGCCACGGCCGGGCTCGAGGCCCTGTCCGCGGTCGCGGTGCGGCCATCGCTCGAGCAGGCGATGCGCGACGAGGGCGTGGACCGGCTGTTCGAGGAGATCGAGCTGCCGCTGATCCCGATCCTCGCCCGGATGGAGGCGGCCGGCATTGCGCTGGACATGGCAGCCCTCGCCGAACTGGAGCGCGAGTTCGCCGCCGAGATCGCGCGCCTCGAGGGCGAGATCTACGCGGCCGTCGGCCACCAGTTCACGATCGGTTCGCCCAAGCAGCTTGGCGACATCCTGTTCGTCGAGCTCGGGCTCCCGAAGGGCCGCAAGACGAAGACCGGCTACTCGACCGACGCCTCGGTGCTCGAGGAGCTGCGCGGCGTCCATCCGGTCATCGAGCCCGTGCTCGAG
>DATDJA010000362.1:0-3958 GCA_036520795.1 Candidatus Limnocylindrales bacterium | reverse complement strand
GCATCGAGCAGGAACTCGAACACGGCCTCGCTGATGAAGTAGTTGAAGTTGACCCGCACCCAGCCCGGCTTGATGCCCTCGCAGCCGCGCGTGATCTCGCGCTCGAACTCGTGCGAGGTCTCGATGTCGATCCCCAGCAGCCGGTGGCCGTACGGTCCGGCGCACGAGCAGCCGCCGCGCGACTGGATCCCGAACAGGTCGTTGAGCAGGGCGACCACGAAGTTGTGGTGCAGGTATCGGCCGTCGTGGCGGACCACGAACGACACGATGGACAGCCGGCCGGCCCCCGGGCTGCCGAGGATCTCGATCGAGGGGTTGGCCGACCAGTGGCGCATCGCGCGGGTGATGAAGTCGTGCTCGCGCTCGCGGATCGCGTCGACCCCGACAGCCGCCTTGAGCTGGAACACGAGCCCAGCGCGGATCGACTCCACGATCGCGGGCGTGCCGCCCTCCTCGCGGTGCTCGATCTCGGTCAGGTACACGTGCTCGAACGGGTTGACGTACGCCACCGTGCCGCCGCCGGGCATGCTCGGGACGCGGTTGCGGAACAGCTCGCGACGGGCGACCAGGACGCCCGGGGTCCCGGGCCCGCCGATGAACTTGTGGGGGCTGATGAACACCGCGTCCTTGTACGCGAGCGGGTCGTCGGGCGGGTCCATCTCGATCTCGACGTATGGGGCCGCGGCCGCGAAGTCGAAGAACGAGAGCGCGCCGTGCTCGTGGAGCAGGCGCGAGATCGCGAACGTGTTGCTGACGATTCCGGTCACGTTGGACGCCGCCGAGAACGAGCCGATCTTCAGCGGCCGGTCGGCGTATCGCTCGAGCTCGACGGCCAGCCCCTCGAGGTCGATGTACCCGTCGCGGTCCTCGCGGATCGTGACCAGGTCCGCGATCGACTCGCGCCACGGAAGCTCGTTGCTGTGGTGCTCGAATGGCCCGACGAACACGACGGGGCGCTGGTCGGGCGGGATCCGCGATCGGAGGTCCCAGCGGTCGTCGAGGTCGGCCGGGATGCGCAGGTTGAGCACGTCGACGAGGCGATTGATCGCCGCCGTCGACCCCGACCCGCAGAAGATCACCGCGTGGCGCTCCGGATCCCCGCCGACGCCGTCCAGCACGAGGCGTCGCGCCTCCTCGCGGAAGCGCGTGGTCTGGAGCCCCGTGCCCGACGACTCCGTGTGCGTGTTCGCGTACAGGGGCAGGACCGCGTCGCGGATGAAGTCCTCGATGAAGCTGAGGCTCCGTCCCGAGGCCGTGTAGTCGGCGTAGGTGACCCGCCGGACGCCGTACGGGCCGGCCACCGCCTCGTCGTCGCCGATCACGGACGCCCGGACGAGGTCGACGAGCGCGTTCGCGCCCGGGCGTGGCTCGTCGTGACGGTCGTGGGACGCGGTGGCGCCGCTCGCTTCCATTGGCGAGCAGTCTAGGCGATGCGATCGGGCTCGCCGCGAGCAGGGCCTACTTGATGGTCACCCGGTCGAAATCACTGAACCGGAACCGATCGAGGTCGACCCGGCCCGAGATCCCGGGCACCGACCCGTCCGAGGTGATCTGCCAGAACGACCAGCCGTTCCCGGCCCACTCGATGGCCGGCACGAGCGGCAGGGGTGCCGTCGTCCAGTGCGCGACCCATAGGTGGTGGCCGGCGAGGGCGAACTGCTGCGTGTCGCCCAGCTTGTTCTGCCAGAACTTGGGCGAGGTGTAGACCATCGCCCGTACGCCGGTCCTGACGTACACGCGGTCGAGGAACGCGGCCGTCCAGGCCTGGAGCTGGGCGGTCGAAAGGCCACCGGTGCGCTCGAGGTCCAGAACGGGCAGCAGGTCGCCCTCCGCCCAGGCGGCCGTGGCGATGAAGTGGTCGGCCTCGAGGATCGCGTCGCCGGGGTCGGTGTCCGGCTTGGCGAAGTGGTAGGCGCCGATCTTGAGCCCGTTGAGGTTCGCCTGGGCCCGGTTGGTCACGTAGGTCGGGTCGATGTACTTGCGGCCTTCCGAGGCCTTCATGAACGCGTAGCGCTTGCCGGCGGCCGCGACCTTGACCCAGTCGATCGTCTCCTGCCAGTGGCTGATGTCGATCCCGTCGACATACGTCGTTGACCCCGGCGGCGGCGCGCTCCCCTGCGTCTGCAGCGTGCCGCGGGCGGCGTACAGCGCGGGGACCCCGAAGATGGACGAGACGCTGCGGCTGCCGATCCTCGTGATCTTGTACCAGCCATGGCCGGAGCTCTGGCCGCCACAGTCGGTGGCCCAGTTCCCGCCCGACACGGTGGCCGACGCCCTGACCCGGACGCCCACCGCCAGCTTGAGCTTGCTCGGCGCGCCCGTGCGGGCGCTGGTGCGCAGACGCACGCCGTCGCAGGCTGCCTGGAGCGGCATGTGGACGACGTCGAACAGGCTCCGGGCGGCGTAGACGTACTTCTTGCCGTACAGCGACTTGGCGCTCTTGCCGTTGACGCTGGCGATCTTGTACCAGCGCTGGCCCTTATCCGAGCGTCCCCCGCACCTCGTGTGCCAGCCGCTGCCCGCGACCGTCGCCACGGCGACGACGGTGGCGTTGCTGCCGATCCGCCCCTTGCGATCCGCCGCCGGGCTAGGCCTGCCGCGCAGCACGATGCCGTCGCACTTGGCGTCGAGGTTCGTGCCGCCGAGCGCCGTCTGCGGGGCGAGCGCGGACAGCCCCGCAAGGGCAAGGGCGGCGATGAGCGCGATCAGCAGCGGCAGGCGGGCCGCCGTGCGGGCGATGGAGCCGACGGGGGCGATGGTTGCAGACATGCTGCACCTCCCTGGGGGACGCCTTATAGAGTGACCCATGGGTCAAATCGGGCGCCATCCCACGATCGGGTCACGCACGATCGAGGGCCGGGCGGACGATGGTCCGGGGTGGTGCCGGTCACCACCGAGGGCCGTAGCCGCGGGTCAGCCGTCTCGGTCGTACACCTCGGGGTTGACGGGTGTCGGCAGACGTTCCCCTCGAACGCCCGCGAGCAGGTTGGCGGCCGCCATCGCCGCCATCCGGCCGCGCGTCGCCTCCGTCGCCGAGGCGATGTGGGGCACGACGATGCAGTTGTCCAGGGCGACGAGCGGGTGGTCGGCGGGGAGCGGCTCGGGATCCGTAACGTCCAGCGCCGCCGCGCGGATCACGCCGGTCCGGAGCGCATCGACGAGGGCGTCCGTGTCGACCACCGGGCCGCGCGCGGTGTTCACGAGGATGGCCGACGGCTTCATCGACCGCAGCGCCGCCGCATCGATCAGGTGCCGCGTCTCGGCCGTCAGGCTCACGTTGAGGGACACGAAGTCCGATTGGGCCAGGAGGTCCGCGAGCGGCAGCCAGGTCGCGCCCGTCTCGCGCTCGACGTCCTCCGCCACCCGGTTGCGAGCGTGGTACAGCACGCGCATGCCGAAGCCCGCCGCGCGGCGCGCCACCGCCTGGCCGATGCGCCCGAAACCGACGATCCCCAGCGTCGCCCCGTTGACGTCGCGTCCGAGCAGCAGCACCGGGCCCCAGGTTCGCCACTGCCCGGCGCGGACCGCGCGATCCCCTTCCACCACGCGGCGCGCGGCCGCGAGGATCAGGGCCCAGGCGAGGTCGGCGGTGGTCTCGGTGAGCACGCCCGGCGTGTTGCCGACCGGGATGCCGCGGCGGGTGCAGGCCGGCACGTCGATGTTGTCGTAGCCGACCCCGAAGTTCGAGACCACGCGCAACTGCGTGCCGGCGGCGTCGAGGAGCTCGTCGTCAACGCGGTCCGTGAGGAGCGCGAGCAGCCCGTCGATCCCCGCGACGCGACGGAGGAGGGCCCCGCGCGTCGGCGGCAGCTCCTCTTCCCACAGGTCGACGTCGCAGACCGCGCGCAGCGGCGCCAGCCCCTCGTCGGGGATGGCGCGCGAGACGAACACACGAGGCCGAGGGTCGGGGGTGTCGGGCACCCGAGGATGCTACCCGACGGCCGTCCGTCGATTCCGT
>DATDJA010000361.1:0-17987 GCA_036520795.1 Candidatus Limnocylindrales bacterium | reverse complement strand
TGAGAGACGGTGATCGATCCGGACTTGCGCGAGTCGTACACGAAGTAGCCCTGGGCGTAGAGGCCGGTGCTCTCGCCGATGATCTTGACCGAGGCCTTGTTCGCACCGACCGTGCCGTCCGAGCCCAATCCGAAGAACATGGCCTGGACTTCACCCGCCGGGCGTCGGTACCGGAAGGCGTCGTCGATCGGCAGGCTGAGATGCGTCACGTCGTCGACGATGCCGACCGTGAAGTGGCGCATCGGTCGCGGCTCGGCCAGCGCCTCGAACACGGGCTTCACCATCGAGGGCGTGAACTCCTTCGACGCGAGCCCGTAGCGCCCGCCGATCACTCGCGGCGTGACCGCGAAGCGGGGCGCATCGGCGTCCATAGCCTCACTGAGGGCACCGACGACGTCGAGATACAGCGGCTCGCCGACCGCGCCCGGCTCCTTGGTCCGATCGAGGACGGCGATCGAGCGCACGGTCGGAGGCAGCGCTGCCAGGAGTTGGGCCGCCGGGAACGGTCGGAACAGGCGGACCCGCAGCATTCCGACGCGCTCGCCGCGCTCGTTGAGGGCGTCCACCGCCTCCTCGATCGCGCCGTTAGCCGAGCCCATTGAGACGACCACGCGTTCCGCGTCGGGTGCCCCGTGGTAGTCGACCAGGCCGTACCGCCGCCCCGTCCGCGCGGCGAGCTCATCGAGGACCTGTTCCACGATCCCGGGTACGGCGAGGTGGAACGGGTTGGACGCCTCACGCGCCTGGAAGAACACATCGGGGTTCTGGGCCGTGCCCCGCACGACCGGGGCGTCGGGTGTCAGCCCACTGGCGCGGAACGCGAGGACGTCCTCCTCGCGGACAAGGGCACGGACGTCGTCGTCGCCGAGGACCACGATGCGGTTGATCTCGTGGGACGTCCGGAAGCCGTCGAAGAAGTGGAGGAACGGCACCCGTGCGCGGAGGGTCGCGGCATGCGCCACCAGCGCAAAGTCGTGCGCCTCCTGGACCGACCCGGCGGACAGCATCGCCCACCCGGTCGTACGCGCGTGCATCACGTCGCTGTGGTCGCCGAAGATCGACAGTGCGTGGGTCGCGATCGTCCGTGCCGCGACGTGGATCACCGCGGGGGTGAGCTCGCCGGCGATCTTGAACATGTTGGGGATCATCAGGAGCAGGCCCTGGGAGGCCGTGAAGGTCGTGGCCAGGGTCCCGGTCTGCAGGGCTCCGTGGAGGGCTCCCGCCGCCCCCGCCTCGGACTGCATCTCGACGACGGCCGGCACCTGGCCCCACTGGTTGGGCCGGCCCGCGGAGGCCCAGTCGTCGCAGTGCTCGGCCATCTGGGATGCCGGGGTGATCGGGTAGATCGCGATCACCTCGCTCAGCGCGTACGCGACGCGCGCGACCGCCTCGTTGCCGTCCAGGCACTGGTCGCGCTCGATCATCAAGTCTTCCTTCCTGTGGTCCCCGCTTGGTGGCGGGCTCGCCGGTGGAACCGGCGAGCCCGTACCCTCCTCCGCGGCTTACGGGTGGATCGCGACCTTCAGCACGCCGTCGCGGCGATGGCTGAACAGGTCGTACGCTTCGACGATGTCGTCGAGCGCGAACCGGTGGGTGATCAGCGGCAGCGGGTCGAAGCGTCCCGACTCGACGGTCGCGATGAGCCGTCGCATCCGTTCCTTGCCGCCCGGGCACAGCGTCGTGACGACGCGGTGATCGCCGAGGCCGGCCGCAAACGCGTCATACGGCATCTCGAGCTTGCCCGAGTACACGCCGAGGCTCGAAAGGGTGCCGCCCGGACGCAGCGAGCGCAGGGCGCTCTCGAACGTCTGCTGGGTCCCGAGGGCCTCGATCGTCACGTCCGCGCCGCCACCGGTGAGGCGGTGGACCTCGGCGACGACGTCGACCTGGGTGAAGTCGAGGGCCACGTCGGCTCCCATGCGACGGGACATCTCGAGCCGCACCGGGTCGCTGTCGACGCCGATGATCAGCGACGCGCCCATGAGCTTGGCGCCGGCCGTGGCGCACAGGCCGATCGGCCCCTGCGCGAACACCACGACCGCGTCGCCGATGCGCACGCCGCCCGACTCGGCCCCGGAGAAGCCGGTCGAGGCGATGTCGGCGAGGAGGACGACCTGCTCGTCGGTGACGCCGTCGGGGATCGGGGTGAGGTTGGCCTGGGCTGACGGGACGAGGAGGTACTCCGCCTGTGCCCCGTCGATGGTGTTGCCGAAGCGCCAGCCGCCCAGCGCCTCGTAGCCGCCGCCGTGGCCGCACTGGCTGAGCTTGCCGGACAGGCACGCCCGGCACTGTCCGCAAGGGGTGATGGCGCCGACCAGGACCCGCTGGCCGAGCTCGTAGCCCGTGACACCCGGGCCGAGCTCCTCGATGACGCCGACGGGCTCATGGCCGATCACGAGCCCGGGGCGGACCGGGTACTCGCCCTTGACGATGTGGACGTCGGTGCCGCAGATGGTCGTCGTGGTGACGCGGATCACGGCTTCGCCCACACCTGGGCGCGGTCGGGCCACTTGGTCGACGCGGATGTCGCCGGGGCCGTGGAAGACGGTTGCGCGCATCACGCCCGACTCGACGGGCGGAAGCAGCGGGGTGGCGGTTGCGAGGGTCACGGCGGACCTCCAGTACGGAGCGTTCGAAGCCGGCGCTGGCTCGCCGATCCGTGGCGAGCGCGTGTCGCTTCACCGCCATCGTCGGGAGCGTGGGCTCCGGGCAACAGGGCCGGAGGTCACGCGCATTCGGGACCCTGTGGCGATAGCTAGAGCAGGCGGTCGCGCCGGGCAGCCGCCATGAGCTCCTCGCGGTGATCCGGATGGGCGATCGTGATCAGGGCCACGGCCCGTTCCCGCAAGCTCCGGCCGTACAGGTCGGCCACGCCCCACTCGGTGACGATGATCCGCGCGTGCGCCCGGGTCGTGACGACGCCGGCGCCGTCCTGCAGCGTCGCCGTGATCCGCGAGACGGATCCAGCGGCCGCCGTCGAGGGCAGCGCGATGATCGCCCGCCCCTCGGCCGCGAGCGCGGCCCCGCGGATGAAGTCCATCTGGCCGCCGACGCCCGAGTACAGGCGATGGCCGATCGAGTCGGCGACGACCTGGCCGCTGAGGTCCACCTCGATCGCCGAGTTGACCGCGATCATCCGGGTGAACGAGCGGATGACGTGGGTGTCGTTGGTGAAGTCGACCGGCCGCATCTCGACCATCGGGTTGTCGTGCACCCAGTCGTACAGGCGCCGGCTGCCCATCAGGAACGCCGCGACGATCTTGCCCCGGTTGCGGTCCTTGCGGCTCCCGTTGACCACGCCCGCCTCGACGAGGTCGACGACCGCGTCGGTGAACATCTCGGTGTGGATCCCGAGGTCGCGCTTGCCGGTGAGGGCCAGGGCGGTCGCGGCCGGGATCGCGCCGATGCCCAGCTGCAGCGTGGCCCCGTCGGGGACGAGCTCGGCGACGTGCGCCCCGATGCGCCGCTCGACGTCGCCGATCCGGGCCGTTGGGTGCTCGTAGGGCGGCTGGTCCACCTCGACCGCGAGATCGATCTCGTCGACGTGGATGAAACTGTCGCCGAGCGTCCGGGGCATCGAGCGGTTGAACTGCACGATCACCGTCGTGGCCGCGCGGACGGCGGCGTGCATCGCTTCCACGCTCGTCCCCAGCGAGCAGAATCCGTGCTCGTCGGGCGGCGTCGCGTTCACGAACACCGCGTCGAGCGGGATCGTCCCCGAGTTGAACAGATGCGGGACGTCCGAGAGGAAGACGGGGACGTAGTCGGCCCGGCCCTCGTTGACCGCGGCCCGCGCGTTGGGCCCGATGAACAGCGCCCGGTGGCGGAAGTGGTCCGCCATGTCCGGAGCGAGATGCGGCCCCGGACCCTCCGTGTGCAGGTGGACGACGCCGACGCCGCGCAGCTCCGGCGCTCGGGCAACGAGCGCGTCGAGGAGCACCGAGGGCGTCGCCGCCGCGCAGTGCACGTAGACCTGCTCGCCTGAGCGGATGGAGGCGACGGCCTCCGAGGCGTCGACGATTCGCATACCGAGAGACTACGCGGGGACGGGCGTGGAATCGGGCATCGCGGACGCCCGTGGTGCGACGACCCGCACCGCATGGCCCCGCCGTGGGTCGGGGGCGACCGCGGTCGGGCGGGCGACGAGGACGGATGACGGCGCGTGCTGCACGATCGTCCGCGCCGTGCTGCCGACGATCAGCCGCATGAGCAGGCCGTGCCCTCGCGTCCCGACCACGATGAGGTCGGCGCCCCACGCAGCGGCCTGGGCCACGATCTCGGTGGGCGCGGAGCCCTCGCTCACGACGCCGTCGGCCTCGATCCCCGCGGCACGCAACCGCGCCACGGCGTCATCCGTCACGCGCCGCCCATGGGCCCGCGCTTCGCCCGCGAGCGACGAATACGCCTCGACGGTCGCCGCCGTGTCGCCGATGCCCAGCCACCAGGCCGACGGGACGTCGACCACGTTGACGACGCGCGCGGTCGCGTAGCGGAACACCCCCGACTCGGCCACGAGCCCGACGCCGAGCTCGGCATCGGGCGAGCCGTCGGTCGCGACGAGGATGCGCCATGCGGTGCCCTGGCGCGCCACGAGGACCGGGCAGTCGGCGTGATCGACGACCTCGGCGGACACGGATCCCAGCAGCATCCGCTCGAGCGTCCCGTGACCGCGAGCCCCGACGATGACCAGCTGGGCGCCGGTCCGCTTGGCCGCGTCGGTGATCGCGGTCGCCGCGCGCCCCTCGAGAACGCGCCCGACGACCTCGAGACCCGGGCGCCGGACCAGCGCGGCCGCCTCGTCGACGAGCCGGCGGCCTTCGTCGCGCAGCCGGTCGCGGACGGCCGGCACCACGTCGTACGAGGCGAACATCCATGGTCCGCCGAGCAGCTCTGTGTCGGCGGGCACGACGGTGACGATGTCGAGCCGGGATCGGGGTGGCCAGACGAGGCTGGCCGCTGTGTCCAGGGCGTTCTCCGACTCCCCGGAGCCATCGATCGCGAGCAGCGCCCTCATCGTTCGTCTCCCTTCGTCGCGTCGAGCAGGCGTTCGCCCCCTTGCCAGTCGGCGGCCGCGTCCGATCGGAGCCGGCTCGCCTCGTGGCGGATCAGCAGCGTGAGGCTGCGGTCGGCGTCGGTCGCGGCATCGGCCGGCAGACGCCGCAGCGAGTCACGGACGAACGCCGCGTAGCGCGTCACGGGGCTTGCCGCGGCCAGCGTCGCCTCGAAGCCCGGGCTGAAGTCGACCGCGACCATCAGGCGCCCGAAGAACGCGCCCACGAGGTCCGCACCGGCGTCCCAACCCTGCGAGTGCCCGCCGCGGCGGAGCAGCGGCACGGGTGATGTGAACACCGCGACGATCGCGCCATCGATCATCGCCGCGTCCAGCCGCCCGCCGAACGTGAGGTACTCGTTCGAGACGTGGATCCGGTCGACCAGCCGGATCATGCCCCACGAGAACGGTTCCGACAGTGGCATCGGCGTGGACCGCGAGAGCCGGCGCCGCTGGCCGCGGTCGCCGCTCGAGACCCAATAGTCGATGGTCTCCGGGTCGTAGTGGCGGAGCGTCGGCTCGTTGCGCAGCGCGACCAGGAGGAAGGCTGGCCCAGGGCGATCGGGAAGGTCCGGGTTCGCCAGGAAGCCCCAGTCCTGCAGTCGGGTGGCGGGGTCCGGATCGGCGACGGCGGCCTGCCCGTCGGGCGGCCGGTCGCGCGTTGCCTGGGTCTGCATGGCGCGCCTCAGTCCTCGGCGAGCAGCGGCAGCAGGAACTGCTCCTCGCGCTCCAGGTGGGCGCGCAGCAGCGCCTCGAGCGCGAACAGGTCGCATCGGGCCTGGGCCGTGGCCTCGGCTTCGGGGCCATGCGCCAGGCGGATCGCATCCGCGCTCAGCGCCTCACCGCGCCGGAGGATCTGGCGATGGTCGAAGCGCACCAGCCGCGCCAGCCAGGGCGTATCGGCCCGCCGATCGACCTCGGGCAGCAGCCACGTCTCCTCCCACGTCATGTGGGGCTTGAGCGTCCGCTCGATCCACGTGACGATGCCGGCGATCTTCGGCGACAGCCGGTCCGCGGGGATCGACGCGATCTCGCAGGCGGTCCCATGGACGCGCTCGATCCCGGCATTGAGGTCCGTGTGCTCGTGGCGCACGAACGAGCGCAGGACGTCCGTGCCTGCCGTGTCCGTTGCCGTCATGGCCGTGGTCCTCGTGCGGGTCTGTCCGGGTCCTACGGTCGATCCGCCGGCGACGCGGTACCAGTGCCGCCCGGCCCGTCGTGCCGGTACCCGACGGCCCGGATCCTGAATGCGACGGGACTTCCAGCCCGTCGCAGGGGGGTCGGGCGGCACTTATCCCGCACGGTCGCGCGGGCGGAACGTGGCGTCGATGACCGAGGCTCCGTGCCCGGCCGAGCACCTGGGGACGCCACCATGACCGAGCCGCTCAACCTGGTCCTGTTCTCGGGCACCGACGACAAGCTCCAGGCCGCGTCGGTCCTGGCGGCCGGCGCCGCCGCCCTGGGCAAGCCCGTCAACATCTTCCTCCAGTACTGGGCGCTCGACGCCTTCCGCTCGGACCGCATCGCCCGTGACCACGGGCTCGCCCCCGAGGCCGGCGAAGCCGGCCGCGCCGCCGTCGCCGCGCTCGCACGCGCGGGTCAGGCCCCGTGGGCCGCGACCCTTCGCGACGCCAAGGACCTGGGCGAGGTCGACATCCAGGCCTGCTCGCTGTCGATGGACCTGCTCGCGCTCGAACCCGCCGATCTCGACCCGCTCGTTGACGGGGTCGAAGGCGTGACCGCGTTCTACCTCAACGCCGGCGACGGACAGGTCGTCTTCATCTGATCCCGATCACCCGGAGGAACCCGCCATGCCAGTCATCGAGATCACGACCTGGGTCGACGCTCGCGGGCTGTCGTGCCCCATGCCGATCGTGAAGTGCGCCCAGGCGATCAAGGGGATCCCGAGCGGCGCCGCGATCGAGCTCCTCGCGACCGATCACGGATCGCCCAAGGACGTCGCGGCGTGGTGTCGGGCGACGGGCAACGAGCTCGTCGACCAGTCGTCGGACGGCGCCGTCTACCGCTTCGTCATCCGCAGGAAGTGAGCACCCCATGACCACCGAGTTGCTGGTCCCGATCGACCCGCTGGAGGCGGCGATCGCCGCCGTCGAAAACCTCGAGGAGCCCGTCCCGCTGCCCGCGGCCGAGCTGTCGACCCAGGGCGACGTGCGGGTCAAGGACCTCCTGATCATCGACTACAGCGGCGACCTCGAGAAGGTCTGGGCCACGCTGATCCTGGCCTCCACGAGCGCCGCGATGGGTGTCCGGACCCGCGTGTTCGTCACGTTCTGGGGGCTCCAGGTCTTCGTCAAGGACTCGAAGCGGATCACCGGCCAGAACTGGATGCAGCGGATGCTGTCCGCGATGCAGCGGCCCGGGATCAGCCATCGCAAGCTGTCGAAGATGAACTTCCTGGGCATGGGGCCCTGGATGATGGGTCGCCTGGCCAGGCAGTACGGCGTCGCCAGCCCCAAGGAGCTCCTCGAGGCCGCCCAGGCGATGGGCGTCGAGTTCATCCCATGCCAGATGACCATGGACATGTTCGGCCTCAAGCCGGAGGACATGATCGAGGGCATGGGCGAGCCCGCCGGGGCCGCGACGGTCATCGGCCTGCTGACCGGGGACTCCACCCCGCTGTTCATCTAGCGGTACAGGTGACCACCATGACCGAGATCGCAACCACCCCGACGCGGATCGTCGATGCCCGCGGGAGCTTCTGCCCCGGCCCGCTGATGGAGCTCATCCGGGCCATCCGCGAGTCCGCCGTCGGCGACGTGATCGCCGTGTACTCCTCGGACACGGGCTCGAAGACCGACATCCCCAAGTGGGTCGAGAAGGCCGGCCACCGGCTCGTCGCGCTCGACGCCCGGGACGGCTACGACGAGATCGTCGTCGAGAAGCGGCGCTGAGGTGGCAGCCATGCAGCATGTCCTGATCCTCGGGGGCGGGGTTGGCGGGACCCTGACCGCCAATCTCCTGGCCCGCCAGCTGGGCGATCGGATCGACCGTGGCGAGGTCATCGTCACGGTGGTCGATGCCACGGGCGATCACGTCTACCAGCCGGGATTCATGTACATCGCGCTGGGCGGTGAGCGGGCCGAGAAGCTCAAGCGACCGGAACGCTCGCTGCTCGACAAGCGCGTGCATCTCCAGGTCGGCGAAGTGACCGCGCTCGACGCGGAGCGCCGGATCGTCACGCTCGCGGACGGGCGGGTCCTCGCCTACGACCAGCTCGTGCTGGCGACCGGCTCGCGCATCGTCCCCGAGGCCATCGAGCACTTCGACACGCAGGCGCAGCACTTCTACTCGGCGGAGGCCGCGCTGGAGCTGCGGGCCGCCCTCGACCGGTTCACCGGCGGGCGGATCGTCATCGGCATCGCCGGGATGCCCTACAAGTGCCCGCCGGCGCCGCTGGAGGTCGCGTTCCTCATCGAGGCGGAGCTCCGCGAGCGCGGCCTTCGCGAACGGACCACGATCGACTACTGCTCCCCGATCGGGCGCGCGTTCACGATCGAGAGCGTGTCCGAGATGGCGACGCCGATCCTCGCCCAGAAGGGGATCGAGCTGCATACGTTCTTCAACGTCGAAGCGATCGACGCCGAGCGCAAGGTCGTCCTGAGCCTGGAGGGCGAGGAGCTGCCGTACGACCTGCTCATCCTCGTGCCGCCCCACAAGGGCCAGCAGTTCCTGGTCGATTCGGGTCTGGCGCCTGCCCCGGGCGGCTGGCTGCCGACCGACCGCGCCACGCTCCAGGTCGGCGGGCGGCCCGAGGTCTTCGCCCTGGGCGACGCGACGGACCTGCCGCTGTCCAAGGCCGGGTCGACGGCCCACTTCGAGGCCCCCGTGGTGGTCGAGCGGATCGTCGCCGCCGTCGAGGGCCGGGGGGTTGATCACCGGCACGGGGATTACCTGGGCAAGGTCATGTGCTTCTTCGAGATCGGCGACGGCAAGGGGACGCTCCTCCAGTTCGACTACGACCACCCGCCGCGCCCGCCCAAGCCGAACCGGTTCTGGCACCTCGGCAAGATCGTGTTCAACAAGACCTACTGGCACACGGTTCCCAAGGGTCGCGTCTGACCGTCAGGTGCCCGCCCCATTCGTGTCACTCGGCCCCCAAGCGCGGGCCGATCGGCCATGGGGCCGGCGGCCTGGCCGGGGCTAGCGTGGTGACCAGGAGGTATCCGAGATGTTCACCACCAGCGCAGCGGTCTGGCTCAACGGCCGTCATGCGACCGTCGCCCGGACGGACCCCGATGGCGGGATCACGACGGTCGAGGTCGATCGCGGCGTCGAGCCCGAGACCTCGTACCTGGTACGAGTCGTCCGGGTGATCGGCGACCGCGAGCGGGTCCTGATCCTCGGTCCGAGCTCGCCACGACTCGCCCTCGAGCGCGAGTACGTCACGGTCTTCAAGCGGCCGGATCGCCTGATCGATGTCGAGGCAGCCGGCCCGACCGACCCGACGGCACTCGTGAAGCGCCTGACCACGCTGCTCTCCTGACCCCATAACGGGACCACGAACGTGAGCGCCCAGACACTGCACGTGCGCCTCTCCATCACCTCGTCTGAGACGACGGGCCCGGCCGACCTCCTCGCGGGGATTGCCCTCGTGCTCGCGGCCGTCTCGGCCGTCGCCGGACTGGTCGTCCCGGGCCTCTACCGCGACAGCGACGCCTGGATTCGCCAGGCGCGCGCCGCCGATCTCGTCACGCTGCTTGCCGTCGCGCCGATCCTGGCGGTCGCGATCTGGCGGGCGCGGGCCGGATCCGCGGTCGGACGGCTCGCGGTGCTCGCGGCCCTCGGGTACCTCGCTTACACCTACGCGATCTTCGGGTTCTCGGTCGCGATCAACCCGATGACGCCGGTCCACCTCGCCGTCCTCGGCCTGTCGGTCTGGTCGCTGCTGTATGGCGTGATCGAGCTCGCCCGGCATCCGCTGGCAACCGACACCGCCAGGGGGCTGCCGAGACGCCCGGCGGTTGCCCTGCTGCTCGCCGTGCCGGTGCTGTTCGCCGCGATGTGGCTCGCCCAGATCGCCCAGTCGATCGCCACGGGCGCGCCGCCCGCGGCGCTGGCCCAGGCCGGGCTGTCGACCAACCCCGTGTACACCCTCGACCTCGCGTTCGCTCTTCCATTCCTCGCGCTCGCCGGCGTCGCGGTGGCGAGGCGGTCGCAGTTCGGTGGGCAGCTTGGTCTGGCCGCCTCGATGTGGGCGGCGCTCATGGGCCTGGGCGTGCTGGCGATCTTCGCGTTCGATGCGGCGGCCGGGGCGCCGGTCGAGGTCGGCGTGTTCGTGCTCATCGCCGGGATCACGTTCGCCGCGACGGCCCTCGCCCTCGTTGCGATCGTCGACCCTCGGCGCCGCTCGGTGGCGTCGCAGGCCCATCCGCGCGCATGAGCCGGGAACCTGGGCTGGATCGACGCGGGCGGCAGCCGGTCTGGAGCGGGCTGTTCACGGATGGCCTGGCGGCGCGCATCCCGCCCCCGGTGCGGCCGCTCGCCCTGACCTCGATCAAGGCGATCCACACGGTGATCTTCGCCTCGATCGCCGCGCTGGTCGCCGCCGTGGCCTGGGACGGCGTCCGCGGGCTGCCGCGCCGGCGGACCGCCTTCGCCGCCGCGGTCGCCATCGCGGAGTCCATCGTCTACGCCAGCAACAACCGTGTCTGTCCGCTCACCCCGCTGGCCGAGGAGCTGGGCGCCGCGAACGGCTCGGTGACCGACATGTTCCTGCCGGACGCCGTCAGCCGACTCATCCCCGCCGTCGCCGGAAGCGCCCTCGGTGTCGGCCTCGTCCTCAACGTCCGCGCACTGCGACGCGAGGATTCAACTTCGCGCTGACGCCGCGTCACACCATCCGCGGTCGCACCGTCGCAGGAACCGAAGCTCCCTCGAGGGTGCGGCCTCCTCCCCGTGCGTCGAGGGTCCTGGTCACGTGAAGCCTCCGGCATCGCCGGGGGCTTCACGCCGTTCGGGCGATCAGTCGAGGGCCAGGCGCCGCAGGACCGCCGGCAGGATCCCGCCCTGGCGCAGGTAGTCGACCTCGATCGGGCCGTCGAGCCGGGCGATCGCGCGGAACTGGTGCTCCGTGCCGTCGTCGGCGCGTGCGACCACGGTCACCTCCTGGCGTGGCCGCAGGGTCGCCAGCCCGTTGATCGAATACGCCTCGAGGCCCGTGAGCCCGAGCGACGCGGCGCTGTCGCCGGGCAGGAACTGGAGCGGCAGGACGCCCATCCCGACGAGGTTCGAGCGGTGGATGCGCTCGTAGCTCTCGGCCAGCACCGCCCGTACGCCGAGCAGCGTCGTGCCCTTGGCGGCCCAGTCGCGCGACGACCCCGAACCGTACTCGCGGCCGGCGATGACCAGCAGCGGCACGCCCTCGGCTCGGTAGCGCATGGCGGCGTCGTAGATGAACGCCTCCTCGCCGTCGGGAAGGTGGCGCGTGTAGGGGCCCTCGCGACCGTCCACGAGCAGGTTGCGAAGCCGGATGTTGGCAAAGGTGCCGCGCATCATCACCTCGTGATGGCCGCGGCGGGCGCCGTAGGAGTTGAACTCGAGCGGCCCGACGCCGTGCGCCTGGAGCCACTCGCCGGCGGGCGACCAGGCGGCGATCGAACCGGCCGGGCTGATGTGGTCGGTCGTGACCGAGTCACCGAGCAGCGCCAGCACCCGCGCGCCGTCGATGTCCTCGAGCGGTGCGGGTTCGGTGGTCAGGCCCTCGAAGAACGGCGGCCGGGCGATGTAGGTGGAGGCGTCGTCCCAGGCGTAGCGGTCGCCCGACGGAATCGGCAGGGCCGTCCAGCGCTCGTCGCCCGCGAACACCGAGGCGTAGGTCTGCCGGAACAGCTCGGGGTCGATGGAGTCCGCGATGACCGACCGGATCTCCGCCGGCGTCGGCCAGATGTCAGCGAGCATGACCGGCCGGCCGTCGCTTCCCGTGCCCAGCGGCTCGGTGGTGAGATCGACGTCGACCCGGCCCGCGAGCGCGAACGCGACGACGAGCGGGGGCGAGGCGAGATACGCGGCCCGGACGAGCGGGTGGATCCGCCCCTCGAAGTTGCGGTTGCCCGACAGCACGGCCGCGACGACGAGCTCGTCGGACTCGATGGCGGCAGCCACTGGCTCCGCCAGCGGCCCGGAGTTGCCGATGCAGGTGGTGCAGCCGTAGCCCGCCAGGGCGAAGCCCAGCGCGCCGAGGGGAGCCATGAGGCCGGCCCGCTCCAGGTAGCCGGTGACGGCCTTGGAGCCCGGGGCGAGCGACGTCTTGACAGTTGGGGAGACTCGCAGCCCACGCTCGACGGCGTTGCGGGCGAGGAGCCCGGCGCCGACCATCACGGTCGGGTTGGACGTGTTGGTGCAGGACGTGATGGCGGCGATCGCGACCGAGCCGTGTCCGAACGGCGGCGCGTCGCCGGCGCCGGCGATCGGCCGACGCTCGACGCCCTCGGTCTGCGGGTAGGCGGCGCGGAAGTTGGCGCCGAGGCCGGCAAGGGCGACCCGGTCCTGCGGCCGCCGCGGGCCGGCCAGCGAGGGCTCGACGGTCGCGAGGTCGAGCTCCAGCGCGACGTCGAACTCCGGGCCGTTCCCGGGCTCGCGCCACAGGCCCTGGGCCTTCGCGTAGCGCTCGACGAGGTCGACGCGGGCGGCCGGCCGCCCGGTGAGCCGCAGGTACGTCAGGGTCTCGTCGTCGATCGGGAACAGCGTCGCGGTGGCGCCGAACTCGGGGCTCATGTTCGAGATCGTCGCCCGATCGGCGAGCGCGAGGCCGGCCAGGCCGTCGCCGGCGAACTCGACGAAGGAGCCCACGACACCGAACTTGCGCAGCATCTCGGTGATGACGAGGACGAGGTCCGTCGCCGTCGACGCCGTCGGCAGCTCGCCGGTGAGCCGGACGCCGACGATGCGCGGCATCGGCTGGTACAGCGGCTGGCCCAGCAGCACGGCCTCCGCCTCGATGCCGCCGACGCCGTAGCCGAGCACGCCCAGGCCATTGATCATCGTCGTGTGGGAGTCGGTCCCGACGAGGGTGTCGGGAAAGGCGACCCGGCCGTCCGCGTCCTCGCGGTCCGCGACGACGGTCGCCAGGAACTCGAGGTTGACCTGGTGGATGATTCCGGTGCCCGGCGGCACGACCCGCAGGTCCCGGAACGCGGTCTGGGCCCAGCGCAACAGCTGGTAGCGCTCGCCGTTGCGCTCGTACTCGCGCTCCACGTTGATCGCGAACGCGCCCGAGCCGCCCCAGGCATCGATCTGCACGGAGTGGTCGATGACCAGGTCCGCCGGCACCAGCGGGTTGACCCGCGCCGGGTCGCCGCCGAGGCCGGCCATCGCATCGCGCATCGCCGCGAGGTCGACCACCGCCGGCACGCCCGTGAAGTCCTGGAGCACCACGCGGCTGGGCATGAACGGGATCTCGGCCTCGCCCGCGCCACCCGGGCGCCAGGCGGCGAGCGCGCTCACGTCCTCGTCGCGGACGATGCCGCCGCCGGCGTGGCGGAGGGCGTTCTCGAGCAGGATCTTGAGCGTCACCGGCGCCCGGCCGAGGTCGACGCCGAGGGCGAGCCCCGATGTCGAGAGCGACGCCAGGCGGTACAGGTCGGGGAGGCCGGCGCCGAGGGAAGCGCGGGCCCCGAATGCGTTGGTCCTGGGCATGGTGATCCTCCTCGGGGGATCGGGCGATGAGGGTGCGCCCTCGGACCGCTCGCTACACTCGTTGCGTGGAAGCGTACCGCGCGAACGCCCCGGGAGCAGGGGAGCCGCCCAGGTGAGGGCCTGGGACGAGACCGAGGACGTGCTCCGTCGGGCCGCCGAGCGCCGCGACGCCGAGCACGAGGAGACGCTGCACGAGCTCAGCGACGAGGGGGTCGACCTCGACCCCGCCACCCCCGGGCACCATCGGCACGGCGACATCGAGCACGCGAGCGACCACGCGCACCCCCACGCGCACTCGGGCCCGGGCGAACGACCGGTGATCGGGATCGTGGGCGCCGGGCCGGTTGGCACGGCGCTCGGGGTGGCGCTCGACCGGGCGGGCTGGCCGGTGGGCGCCGTCGCGTCGAGGGACCCGGGCCGTCGCGCGCAATTCCGGGAGAAGGTGGCCGGCGCCCGCGGATTCGCGGAGGCCAACGCGCTCGTCGACGACGTGGAGCTCGTGATCCTGGCGGTACCCGACGACGCCATCGTCGCCGTCGCGGAGTCCATCCGCCTGTACGCGGGTCAGGCGCTGATCCACACCAGCGGCGTCCTCGAGGCCGAGGCGCTCCGCCCGGCGATGGCCGCGGGCACCCAGGCCGGCGCGTTCCACCCGTTGGTCGCCTTCGCCGACCTGGAGCGCGCGCTGGCCGCGCTGCCCGGCGCGACGATCGCCATCGAAGGCGACGACGAGCTGGCCGCGCACCTGGGGGACATGGCCGAGGCCATCGGTGGCCTGCCGGTCCGCCTGCCGCCGGGGACGAAGGCCGCCTACCACGCGGCCGCCGTGCTGGCCGCCGGCGGGGTGGTGGCCCTCCTGGACACGGTCCGCGAGATCGCCGGGCTGCTGGGCCTCGATGAGGCGGGGGCGATGGACGTCTATCTGCCACTCCTGGAGCAGGCTGTGGCAAACGCCCGAGCACTCGGGATTGCCGCGTCGCTCACCGGACCCGCGACGCGCGGCGACATCGGGACCATCGGCGCCCACCTCGCCGCACTCGAGGCGGGAGCCCCGGACGCGCTTCCCGTGTACCGGGCGCTGCTGACCCGGGGCGCGGGCATCGCCCTCGACCGGGGCGCGTTGTCACCGGAGTCTGCCGAGCGGCTGAGCGCCGCACTTGCAGGCAACCGGTGAAGCGGTAGGATGCCGCCATGCAGCACAGCATCGCCGCCCGCTTCGCGGCCTGGCCAGCGCGCTTCGTCCACCCGGCGGCGTCGGCTCGTGAGCGGCGCCTCGGCCTGAGACCCGCGTCGGCGTTCATCGCCGCCTCCGGTCGCCGGACTGTGCTCCGCCGGCCCGACGTCGGGCCCCTGACGGCCCTCCGCGCGCCGTGGCGTGCGCTCACGATCGAACCGGTGCGGGAGCGCGTCAGCGGCCGGCCGGAGCCTGCGCAGCGGATGCGGTGGACGAGCTCCACCCGGGCCGGGGGATCGCGCCGCTCCTCCGTGGCGCCCGCGTGGCCCGCCTGAGGCAGGCCACAGCCACCTCTGCAGGTGGCATCGTCATCCGGTCCACCGGCGGCACCCCCGAACTCGTGGTCGGCATGCGGAGACGGGAACGCGACGGCGTCACCTGGACGCTGCCCAAGGGCACGCCGATCCCGAACGAGACGACCGAGCAGACCGCCGTGCGCGAGGTCCGCGAGGAGACGGGTCTCGAGGTCCGGATCATCAGCCCGTTCGACCACATCGACTACACGTTCGTGATGGGTGGGACGCGCATCTCGAAGACCGTCCACTACTTCCTGATGGTCCCGACCGGCGGCGACCTCGCGCGCCACGATCACGAGTTCGCGGAGGTCCGCTGGGTCTCATTCGACGAGGCCGCTACGCTGCTGACGTTCGACACCGAGCGGTCGCTCGTCTCGCGGGCGGCCGAGGTCGCCGTCGGTGGGTCGTTCCCGCTGCCGGCCCTGGGGGAGCGCACCGCATGACCGAGGCCACGACGACGACGCCGCTGCCCAGCCCGCTCCTCGACCGCCACGAGCGGTTGGGCGCGAAGATCGTCGAGTTCGCCGGCTGGCTGATGCCGATCCAGTACGCCGGGATCCTCGAGGAGCACCGCGCGGTCCGCTCGGCGGCCGGGCTGTTCGACCTGTCGCACATGGGCGAGCTGGTCGTCGAAGGGCCGGACGCCGGCGCCGCGCTGGCCGCGGCCCTGGTGACGGATCCCCCGGCGCTCGCGGTCGGGCGCGCGCAGTACTCGATGATCTGCGCCGACGACGGCGGGATCATGGACGACCTGATCGTGTACCGGCTGGCCGAGGACCGGTTCATGGTCGTCGCCAACGCCTCGAACGCGAGGGTCGTCTCGGACGCGCTCGCCGAGCGCATGGAAGGGTTCCAGGCCGTCCTGGATGATCGCTCGCTCGCGACCGGGCTGGTGGCCATCCAGGGCCCCCGGTCGATCGACATCCTGGGCCCGCTGACCTCGCTCGACATCGGCGCGATCCGGTACTACGGGATCGCCGAGGGCGTGGTGGCGGGCATGCCCGTCCAGGTCGCGCGGACGGGCTATACGGGCGAGGACGGCTTCGAGCTGTTCGCCGACGTGGACCGGGTAGGGGAGCTGTGGGACACGCTGCTCGAGGCGGGACGGCCGCATGGCCAGGTCCCCGTCGGCCTCGGCGCCCGCGACACCCTGCGCCTCGAGGCGGGCATGCCGCTCTACGGCAACGAGCTCGACGCCTCGACCAATCCGTTCGAGGCGGGCCTCGGACGGGTCGTGAAGCTGTCCAAGCCCGGCGACTTCGTGGGGCGCGCGGCGCTCGAGCGGGTCGTGCGCGACGGCGTCGGCCGCCAGCTGATCGGGCTGGAGATGCGGGACCGCGGGATCGCCCGGCATGGCTACCCGGTGCTTGCGCCCGCCTCGGCCGACGCGCCGGCGGGCCCGGTCGGCTCGGTGACCTCGGGCACCATGTCACCCACGCTCGGCACGGCGATCGCGATGGCCTACGCCCGTCCGGTCGATGCCGGACCCGGTACGATGCTGGCGGTTGAGATCCGCGGGGTGCCCGTCGCGGCGGAGGTCGTGCCGCTCCCGTTCTACAAGCGCCCAGCCTGAGCCGGATCCCACTCGACGCCGAACGGAGGAGCCCGCCCGATGGTCCCCGACGACCTGCGCTTTACCAAGGAGCACGAGTGGGTCCGCGTGGAGGGTGACGAGGCGATCGTCGGCATCACCCAGTACGCGGCGGACCAGCTCGGCGACATCGTGTTCGTCGAGCTGCCGGCGGTCGGCAAGGTGCTCGAGCAGTACGCGACGTTCGGCGTGGTCGAGTCCGTGAAGGCCGTCAGCGACCTGTTCGCGCCGGTCGCGGGCGAGGTCGTCGGGGTCAACGACGCGCTCGCGGACAAGCCGGAGCTCGTGAACGGCGAGCCGTTCGGCGACGGCTGGATGGTCCGGGTTCGGCTCGCGGACGCGGCGCAGGTCGAGGGGCTCCTCGACGCCGCCGGGTACGAGCGCATCGTCGCCGAGGGCTGACCGATGCCCTACGGGCCGCACGTCGCCGACGATCGGGCCCGGATGCTCGAGACGATCGGCGTGGCGTCGGTCGACGACCTGTTCGAGGACATTCCGCCTGCCCTGCGGGCGAGCCCCTTGCGGATCGACCCCCCGGAGCCCGAGCTGGACCTGAGCCGGCGACTGAGCACGCTCGCGGCCCGCAACCGTGTCGACCTCGCGAGCTTTCTCGGTGCCGGCGCGTACCGCCACTGGACACCGCCGGCCGTCGACCAGCTGCTGCTCCGTGGCGAGTGGTACACGGCGTACACGCCGTATCAGCCCGAGGTCAGCCAGGGGACGCTCCAGAGCATCTACGAGTACCAGTCATTGCTCGCGGAGCTGACCGGCCTCGACGTCGTCTCCGCCTCCCACTACGACGGCGGCGCGGCGACGGCAGAGGCGGCCCTGATGACCTGTCGCGCCACCCGCCGCGATCGGATCCTGATCTCACGGGCGGTGCACCCGCACTACCGCCAGACGCTCCAGACCTATGCCGAGGGCGCCGGGCTCGCGCTTGACGAGGTCCCGCTGGTCGCGTCCGGCGCGCTGGCCGGGACCACCGATCTCGAGGCCCTGGCGCGGCTGCTTGCCGAGCCGGACCGTCCCGTGGCCGGCGTGGTCGCGGCGCAGCCCGGGATCCTGGGCCTGCTCGAGGACATGGCCGAGATCGGGCGGCTCGCGCATGCCGCGGGCGCGCTGTTCGTGAGCGTGATCGAGCCCGTTTCGCTCGCCGTCCTC
>DATDJA010000360.1:0-5274 GCA_036520795.1 Candidatus Limnocylindrales bacterium | reverse complement strand
CTGGTCGGACTCCGCCTCGTCGAGGAGCGCAAGAGCGAGACGCACCGAACGGGCGAGAACACCAGCAGCACCGAGAACTGGATCGAGGCCAACGGCCGGCTGTTCATCGAGGACGCCTTCCTGTCGCCCGTCATTCCCGCGTCCCTCGGCGCTGGCGAGACGTTCGAGACGCGGTTCGCCGTCCCGGCCCCGCGGCTCGGCCCGCCGACCGCGCACCTGGGTGAGGCGATCGTCGCCTGGGCGCTCGACGTCCGCTGGGACGTCGCGATGGGCGATGACGCGTTCGTCGCGACCTACCTGCCGGTCGCCCAGCACCCCGACCTGATCCGGGCCGGCGTGGCGGGGCTGGGCGGCAAGGCACTCCTCGATGCCGTGGACGTCGAGGGCGCGACGATCTCGGTGACGACGCCGCTGCCGGCCGCCGCGGGCTCGATGATCGAGATCGGCGCGGCCTGGCCGGGTGCCCCAGGCGGCCCCGCTCGGATCGAGCTCCATCGGCGAACCAACGCACCGAACGGCGTCGAGGGCATCGTCGCCGTCGCGGCCACGGACTCCGACGCGCTTCGCGCGGGGTCCGCTCGAGCCCTGCTCGAGGTCCCAGCAGACGCTCCGCCGTCGTTCGACGGCGCCGACCTGGAGGTCGAGTACGTCGTGCGGGTGCTCGTGGATCGCCGGTTCCAGCCCGATTCCGCCGTGGAGCGACCGGTCGCGATCGCCTAGTCCTGGCTCGCGGCGCCGGCGAGGTCAAGTCGGAGCAGATCCTCGCCCCACTTGACGTCGCCCGACAACACGAACCCGTAGTGCAGGTAGAACGGCTGCGGTGAACCCGGCCCCGCCTCGCAGCTGGTCCAGAGGATGTCGGCGCTCGGTCGCGTCCGGAGATAGGCGACCACGGCATCGATCGTCGCCGCGCCGTACCCGCGCCCCTGGAAGCGCTCGTCGATCAGCAGCCGCCACAGGAAGTACGGCCCGACGATGTCGTCGTCCGCCGCAAGCTGCTCCGCCGGGATCCCGTCGCTGATCATCACGAACCCGACGAGGGTGTCGCCGTCATGGACCGACCACATCCGCGGGCACGCGTGCGCATCGGCGATGGCGTCCTCGAAGTGGCTCTCCATCGAGCCCAGGTACCGCTCCTGCCCGGGTCCGCGTCGCAGCGCCAGGACGGCCGATCGCTCCGCTTCGGTCACGATGTCGCGCAACTGGACCACGGCCATTCCGTCAACTCCTCCCTGCTACGCGACCGATACCCTAACGGGCATGCCCGCCGAATTCATCTACACCACGTACAAGCTCGCCCGGCACTATCCGCCGGACCGTACCGTCCTCGAGGACATCTCGCTCTCGTTCTACCCGGGCGCCAAGATCGGCGTCATCGGGGCCAACGGGGCAGGGAAGTCGAGCCTGCTGCGGATCATGGCCGGGCTCGACGACGGTTTCACCGGTGACGCCCGCCTCACACCGGGCTTCACGGTCGGCTACCTCTCCCAGGAGCCCCAGCTGGACCCGACCAAGGACGTCAAGGGCAACGTCATGGACGGCGTCCACGAGGTCCAGACGCTCATCGACCAGTACAACGCCGTGATGGCGAAGTGGTCCGAGCCCGACGCCGACTACGACGCCATCGGCGCCGAGCAGACATCGCTCGAGGACCGGATCAACGCCGCGGACGCCTGGCACGTCGAGCGCAACGTCGAGATCGCGATGGAGGCCCTGCGCTGCCCGCCGGACGACGCCGACGTCACGACGCTCTCGGGCGGCGAGAAGCGACGGGTCGCCCTCGCCCGCCTGCTCCTCCGCCACCCGGACCTGCTGCTGCTCGACGAGCCGACCAACCACCTCGACGCCGAGTCGGTCGAGTGGCTCGAGCGATTCCTGGACGAGTACGCGGGGACCGTCGTCGCGGTCACCCACGACCGCTACTTCCTCGACAACGTCGCGAAGTGGATCCTCGAGCTCGACCGCGGGCGGGGGATGCCGTTCTCCGGCAACTACTCGAGCTGGCTCGAGCAGAAGCTCGACCGGATGTCGAAGGAGCAGAAGCAGGCCGACGCGCGCCAGCGCACGCTCGCCCGCGAGCTCGAGTGGGTCCGGATGGGCGCGAAGGCCCGGCAGGCGAAGGGCAAGGCCCGGCTGTCGGCGTACGAGAAGCTGCTCGCCGAGGCCAATGACGCGAAGGAGACCGCGCGCGAGCTCGAGATCGCGATCCCGCCCGGCCCGCGGCTCGGCGACCAGGTGATCGAGGTCGCCGGCCTGCGCAAGGGCTACGGCGACCGGCTGCTGATCGAGGACCTGACGTTCTCGCTGCCCCGGTCGGGGATCGTCGGGATCATCGGGCCCAACGGGGCGGGCAAGACCACGCTGTTCCGGATGCTCGTGGGCCAGGAGGCGGCCGACGCCGGGACCATCACGATCGGGGACACCGTCCAGCTGAGCTACGTCGACCAGGGCCGCGACGAGCTCGCCGCCGACAAGACGGTGTTCGGCGAGATCACCCAGGGCGTCGAGGTGGTCAAGGTCGGCAACCGCGAGGTCCCGGCGCGGGCGTACGTCTCGAGCTTCAACTTCCGGGGCACCGACCAGCAGAAGCTCGTCGGCACGCTGTCGGGTGGGGAGCGGAATCGCGTCCACCTGGCCAAGCTGCTCCAGTCTGGCGGCAACGTGCTGCTCCTCGACGAGCCGACCAACGACCTCGACGTCGACACGCTTCGTGCCCTCGAGGCCGGTCTTGAGTCGTTCCCGGGCTGCGTGGTCGTCATCAGCCACGACCGCTGGTTTCTCGACCGCATCGCGACCCACATCCTCGCCTTCGAGGGCGAGAGCCAGGTGCGTTTCTTCGAGGGCAACGTCAGCGACTACGAGGCGTTCCGCCACAATGAGCTCGGCACCGCCGCGGATCAGCCGCGCCGGATCAGGTACAAGCGGCTGGTGGCCTGACGGAGAGGCGCCAACGCGCCCGGGAGGCTCGACGTGGATCATCTGCGACGGCGCCGGAGGGACGAGGACGAGTGGCGCGAGCGGGCGCCGCAGCGCGACGCGCCCCAGGGGGCTGACGCCGAGTCGCTCCTTGACCTGCAGGCACGCGCCGGCAACCGAGCCGTCACCGAGCTCGTGGGCGCGCACGGGACCGATGCCGGCGGCCCGACGATCCAGCGCGACGGCGAGGACGGGACGCCCACGGCGACACCCGACGGCGACAAGGGCGCGAAGCCGCGCGTCAACACGATGTCGATCCCGGAACTCAAGCTCGGGGTGCCGGTCCAGTCGTTCGAGGGCACCCGCCGCGCACCGGGCCGGGAGGGCGGCCGGGAGATGACGGCCGGGGAAGTGACCGTCGGCCTCCTGGCCGAGCACTTCGACTCGCGCCTGTTCGAGGCATCGGCGAAGGGCCGCGTGTTCAGCACCGTCACGATCACGTTGGGCCCGGCGACGATCACGCTCCATGGCGTCCTCATCTCGGGCGTCCAGATGAGCAAAGACGCCACGTCGCTGACCCTGCACTACACGTCGATTGAGATCAACCCGGGCCCGCCGGAGAAGGAATCGCCGCCGGCGTATGACTTGGGGGAGTGACCGGGCGCGGCCTCACTCCGCGAGCTCTATGCCACGCTGTCGACGGCGCGGGCTGCAACCTCGGCGATGATGCGTGCGATGTCGGCCGGACGCGACCACATCGGCCAGTGGCTCGTGGGCAGGTCGATCCAGGTGACGTTGCGCAGCTCGGGAAGTCCGGCGAGGAAGGCCCAGTCGGGGTGCTCGCGGGCATACGTCTGGTAGTCGGCCGCGCTGAAGCCGGTCGCGATGACTGTGGCCGGAATGTCCATGCGTGCGTCGTTCGTGAACGTGTGGCCCTCGCGGATGAGGCTGCCCGGCACGGGGACGGCCCGCTCGCGGAACGTGGCCAGCTGCTCCTCGCTCAGCCCGTCGAGGTTCTCCTCCTCCTGGATCTCCGCCCACACCATCGGCTTCTCGTCGCCCTTGAAGTCGGGGTCGAGCGCCCCCTTGCCCGGCGCGGTGTCCACGTAGACCATCGCCGCGATCCGCTCTGGGACGATGTCGGCCGCCGCGTAGCCCGAGAAGCCGGTCGCGCTGTGAACGACGAGGACGGCGGGTGACGGGGCGGCCTCCAGCGCCGCGATGATCGCGTCGACGTGGTCACGGAATGACACCCCGGATCGATCCGCCTCGGCCGACTCCAGGCCCGGCAGGGTCAGCGCCGTGACGTCGTAACCGTCGGCCCGCAGGGTCGTCGCGACCTCGTCCCAGGCCCACGCGCCCAGCCAGAAGCCGGGAACCAGGATGATCGGTGCAGTCATCAGTCCTCACCTCGTGCGGCCCAGCGGAGGACACGCATCGCGCGCAGCGTGTTCCAACGGCTCGGCTGGCCGTCGCCGTCGTCCATCGTCAGCCACGACTGGCCCTCGTGCGTGTTCTCAAGCGACCATCGGTCGTCCGCTCCGCGCTTCTGCTCGACGAGGTCAAGGGCCTCGGAAACGCGCTCGTCCGGTGCGACGCCGGCGCTGCGCAGGTACTCGAGCCCTCGCAGGACGTCGTAGAAGTACCAGGTCGGGAACGAGAACTGCAGCCAGCTCGGATCGATCGCGTCGCCGGTCGACTTCCGGCGGAACAGCCCGCGCTCCAGCAGGTAGGCCTCGCCGCGCCGCCGGGCGTCGGCCACCACCGCCGAGCCTCCGATCGCCCGCTCGTGCTCGAGCAGGCCCTCGAGGACGTTGATCGTCGTGGCGAACGACGACACGGTCGCGCCGTTCTCGACCTCGCAGTTCCAGCCGCCATCCTCGAGTTGCTCGCCGAGGAGCCGGTCGACGAGCGGCGCCATGTCCACTCCGAAGTAGGCGCCGGTCGAGACAACGTTGCCGTTGATGCACGGCTCGACCTCGCCCTCGAAGAAGCGATGGTCGGCCCACGGGCTTTCGAATTCGGGATCCCGCCAGGTGACGTGCTCGCGGACGAGATCGACCGCTCGGAGGGCCTGAACACTCCCGGGCTCAAGGCCGAACCGCCGCAGCAGCTCGAGCACGTGGAACGTGTCGGTCCAGTCGTGCGACCACGGCCGGCCGCCCCACTGGCCGTCTGGCGCTTGGAGCGCAAGGAGCCGGGCGCCCCAACCCTCATTAGCGACCCTCGCGCGCTCGGCCGCAATGATCTCGGGCGGCTCGTCGGTCAGGTCCCGCATGACCTGCCAGCGGATCGACGGGTCCGAATCCAACAGCCAGTCCACGACCGTCATGCGCGCCCCCTGCTCCTCAGCCGGTG
>DATDJA010000359.1:0-9660 GCA_036520795.1 Candidatus Limnocylindrales bacterium | reverse complement strand
GGATGCATCTGGCGGGCCAGGCGACAAGTCGAATAGCCGGTCGTTCACGTACGACTACGCAACGGACCCGAACTTCACCGACGGAGCCTCTCACTACGTGATCCTGATCCTCACAGGGCCGGGTGGGACTACCAACAAATTCAAGACTGTCGTCGCGTCGTGTTGAGGGGGAACGCATCCATGAAGCGAGTCGCGAGTGTCGCCGTCACGGCACTGTTCATCGTCGGCCTCACGCCGGCCCAAGTCTTCGCTGCGGACCCGGTCGCATCGGCGGCGCCGGTCAGCATGCTCGAGGATGACTCGGAGGTCATCACGCTGTCGGCGGAGGACCCCGACGGCGGCGACATCACCAACTTTGACATCCAGGACGCGCCGAACAAGGGCAGCCTCGGCTCGATCTCACCGATCGATTGCGTCACCGAGGCACCCGCCTGCACGGCGACCGTGACCTATACCCCGGATGACGACGTCAACGGCAGCGACGAGTTCGAGTTCACGGCGACGGACGAGGACGTCGAATCGTCCAGCCCCGTGACCGTGTCGATCACGATCGATCCCGTGAACGATCCGCCCAACTTCACCCGCGGCCCGGACGTCACCGACGACGAGGATGGTGGCGGACGGACAATCGTCGGCTGGGCGACCTCGATCGACGAGGGAGCCCCCAACGAGTCCTCACAGACGGTGACCTTCGACGTCACCAACGACGACAACGGCCTGTTCACCGGCGGGGGCCAGCCCGAGATCGCGTCCAACGGCACGCTGACCTACACGCTCGCGGCGAACGCGTCCGGGTCCACGACCGTCTCGGTCCAGGCCAAGGACAACGGCGGCACGGCCAACGGCGGCGACGACAGCAGCGCCATCAAGACGCTCACGATCACGGTCGGCGATGTGAACGACGCCCCGCACTTCACTGCGGGTCCCGACGAGCATGTCGACGAGGATCCGGGCACCCAGACCGTCACCGATTGGGCGACCGGCATCTCCACCGGCCCGGCGAACGAAAGCGGGCAGGTGATCACGTTCGACATCACCGCGAATACCAACGAAGAGCTGTTCGCGAGCGGGCCCTCAGTCGACAGCGACGGAACGCTGACCTATCGGCCGGCCGATGACGCCCACGGGACCGCAACGATCGACATCCGGGTCATCGACAACGGCGGCACCGCGAACGGCGGCGACGACAACAGCCCCAGCCAGTCGTTCACCGTGACCGTGGACAGCGTCAACGACGCGCCCTCGTTCACCAAGACGACCGTCCCGGGGGAGGCCGACCCGACGTCCGCCGAGGACGCCCCGCTCCAGACCGTCTTCGGCTGGGCTCAGAACGTCTCTGAGGGTGCGGCCAACGAGAGCGGCCAGGACGTCACGTTCGTCATAACGGGCAACGACAACCCGACGCTGTTCGCAGCCGGGACGGGTCAACCCGCGGTGACTGCCGCCGGCGACCTGTCGTTCAAGCCCGCGGCGAACAAGAACGGGACGGCGAACCTGACAATCCACCTCGAGGACGACGGCGGCACCGCCAACGGGGGCGTCGACACGAGCGCCGACCAGACGTTCTCGATCACCGTCAGCGGTGTCAACGACGCCCCGAGCGCGAACAACGACGCGTTCACCGTGCGCCTCGGCGGCGCGACGGCCATCGACATCAAGGCCAACGACAACGGCGGCCCGGGCGACACCGGCGACCCGCTCACGATCACCTCCGTCACGGGCGCCGCGAAGGGCTACATCACGATCGGCGGCACCGGCGGAGCGACGACCCTCTCGTACGATCCGATGGGCTGCGCGACGGGCACCGACACCTTCACCTACACGCTCACCGATGGCGGCGGCCTGACGGACACGGCGACTGTGTTCGTCACCATCAACGGCCCGGCCAGCTTCCCGTTCGCCGACGGCCCGAGGCCGGCGTTCGTCTCGGGCAGCACGATCGGCACCACGACGCCGGTCAGGATGTCCTGGTGCGGCCTCACGAGCGGGACCTCGCTCAAGTCGTACCGCATCTACCAGGCCAAGAACGGCGGCTCGTTCAAGACGCTGATCAAGTCGACGACGGGGACCTCGAGCACCCGCAACCTCGACGTCGCACCTGACGCCTACCAGTTCCGGGCCAGGATCACCGACCGGAAGAACCACGACTCGACCGGGACCGGCCCCAAGTTCCGCGTCGTCCGGACCCAGGACACCAGTGGCTCGATCGTCTACTCGTCGGGCTGGTCGAAGTCGACCAAGGGCAATCCCTCGGGCAGCAGCACCCACGCGACGAGCGGCGCGAACAAGACGGCGACGTTCACGTTCACCGGCCGCGCATTCGCGATCGTCGGCACCCAGGCGAAGAAGCACGGCAGCTTCAACGTCTACCTCGACGGCGTGAAGGTGACGACGTCGGCGATCAGCACGAAGTCGAAGAAGACCCACGAGCGCAGGGTGCTCTACGCGCGTTCGACGACGGCCGGGAGCCATACGATCGAGATCCGGACCACCGGCAGCGGCCGCGTGGACCTGGACGCCATCCTCTCGATCGCGCAGCCCTAGCACCGCTGCCGCCGTTCCGAATCGGCGGGGGCCTCTGGTATAGTCCAGCGCGGTGATCGGTCGCCCATGAACACCGGTTTCGGAGCGTATTTCGCACTGTTCTCCGAGATCGGGATGATCCTCCTGGTGACGACCCTCGCCGGTGTGGCAGCGGGCTACTGGGCAGACCAGCAGCTCGGGACCCTGCCGATCTTCGTCCTCGTCGGCTTCCTCGCCGGCGCCGGGATCGGGACGGTCGGGATCTACCGCTTGCTCACACGGTTCCTGAAGCGGTTCGACTAAACCGGCCACGGAACGGGCACGGACGAGCGTGGCCCATGGCCGCGCGGCTGCTTGGGAGGAAACGTGACGGGCGACACGGCGCAGAAGAAGCGCGGTATCAGCAACCCCGTTGCCATCGGGCTGCTGCTGATCTTCGTGATCGTCATCGACGTGTTCGCCTTCCTGCTGTTCCCGCCCTTCGACAAGGAACACCCGGAGAGCCTGACCTGCGAGTTCCCGGTCTGCTACATCAACGGCAACCTGGAGTTCCCGGCACCCCACCCCGTGTGGAGCCTCGACGGCCAGCCCCAGAGCACGGACCTGATCACGTTCCAGGTGAGCCTGTCCTCGACGCTGGTCACGATGTTCTTCATCACGATCGTGGTGATCGTGCTGCTGTGGGCGCTGAGCCGGAAGCACGAGCTGAAGCCAGGCCGCGGTCAGAACGCGATCGAGTACGTCTACGAGATGCTCGAGAGCTTCGGCACCTCGCTCGGCGGCCCGCGGTCCAAGCCGTACATCCCGCTGTTCGCGGGCTTCTTCCTGTTCATCCTGTTCTGCAACTGGAGCGGCCTGATCCCGCCGATCGGCAAGGTCGACCAGCTGCGGGCGCCGACGAGCGATCTCAACGTCACGATCGGCCTCGCGCTGGTCGCGTTCGTGTTCATCGAGTACCAGGGCTTCAAGCACCTGGGCGCCGGCTATCTGGGCAAGTTCTTCCCATTCGGGGAGTTCAAGAAGGGTGCGGGCGCCGGGGCCATCGCGCTGTTCGTCGGGCTCACCGAGCTCCTGCTGGAGTTCGTGAAGCCGATCACGCTGTCGATGCGACTCTTCGGCAACATCTACGGCGGCGAGGTGGCACTGGGCGTGCTGACGGCCCTGACCCTCGCGATCATCCCCATGGCCATGCTCGCGCTCGAAGTGCTCCTCAACGCCGTCCAGGCGCTGATCTTCGCCACCCTGACCCTCATGTTCACGCTCGTCGCGATCGAGGGTCATGGCCAGGAGCACGAGGCGGCGGAGTCCGCCGAAGCCACGATCCACGCCGTCGAAGCGGCGGCGCACTGACCACCCGACCACGGGACCCAAGACCCGGGACTGAGGCCCGGACCACGGAGGCAACACGGAACATGGAAAACCTCGGCGCCCTTGCGGCCCTCGGTGTCATCGGACCCGGCATCGGCATCGGGATCCTCGCCGGCCTGGCCGCCGCCGCGATCGGGCGCAACCCCGACGCGGCCGGTGAGATCCGCGGCCTCGCGATCATCCTCGCGGCGTTCGCAGAGGGCCTCGGCGTCCTCGCGGTCGTCGTCGGCCTGCTCGCGATCTTCATCAAGCCCGCCGCGGGCTGACCTGCGGTAGCGGTGACGCCCATGGATACCTTCGCCCTCGCCGGGGAGGTCCTGCGCCAGGTCGCCATACCGGCGGCGGAAGGAGCCGAGCCCGCGAAGTTCCAGATCAACCTGTTCTGGATCATCGTGGCCGCGGCCAACTTCGTCGTGTTCTTCCTGATCGTCCAGCGCATCGCGTTCGGCGGCCTCGTCAGGACCCTCAACGACCGGCGCTCCCGGATCGAGCAGGGGCTGCAGGACGCGGAGCAGGCGCGACGGGACCGGGAGACGGCGGAGCAGGAGCGGCAGTCCACCCTCCAGGAGGCCCGGCGCGAGGCCAACGACATCCTCAACCGCGCCCAGAAGGTCGCGGCCGAGGCCCGTGAACAGGACATCGCCGCGACCCGCGACGAGATCGCCCGGCTGCGCGAGCGCGCGACGGTCGAGATCGACGCGGAGCGCCAGCGCGCCGTCGCCGAGCTCCGGGGAGAGGTCACCGACCTCGCCCTTGCGGCCGCCGGCCGCGTGGTGGGCGAGTCGATGACAGGCGACCGCCAGCGCAAGCTCGTGGCCGACTTCCTCGCCGATCCGGCCGCCGGCGGGTCCGCCGGCTGATGGTGCGCGACTGATGGCCCGCCCGGCCACCCCCGGCCGCCGGTACGCGGAGGCAGCCTTCCAGGTCGCCCTGCGCGACGGCGAGCTCGACGGCTGGCGCGACGACCTCGCGCACGCGGCCGACATCCTCGGTCGCCCCGAGGTCCAGGCCGTCATTGACAACCCGGCCATCCCGTCGGCCCAGCGGCACGCGGTGGTAGGGAAGCTGCTGGAGGGCCGGGTCCGCCCGGGCGCCCTCCGGCTCGTGAGCCTGCTCGTCGAACGCGGGCGGGCGCGCGAGATCCAGCGGGTGAGCGACCAGTACGTCCGCCAGCTGAACGCGCATCGTGGGGTGATCGTGGCCACCGTCACGAGCGCCGCGCCCCTCTCGAATGACGAGACCGCCGAGATCCGCACGCGGGTCGAGGCGATGGCCGGTTCCTCGATCGACCTCCGCACGGCGGTCGATCCCGAGCTGCTGGGCGGGCTGACCGTCCAGATCGGCGACCGGCTCCTCGACGCCTCAATCCGCGGCCGCCTCGAGCGGCTGCGCGACCAGCTCAACGCGGGCACTCGGCCCCGCTAGCAGCGCCCGAACGGAGACGCCATGGCCATCCGGTCAGACGAGATCATCAGCATCATCAAGAGCCAGATCGAGTCGTTCGACGCGACCAGCGAGACCCGCAGCGTGGGCACCGTGGTCGAGGTCGGCGACGGGATCGCGCAGATCTACGGCCTCGACGCGGCGCTCGCGTCCGAGATGCTCGAGTTCCCCGGCGGGGTGATGGGCATGGCCCTGAACCTCGAGGAGGAGACGGTCGGCGCGGTCATCCTGGGCGACCCATCGGCGATCAAGGAGGGCGACACCGTCCGGACGACCGGCCGCGTGGTCGAGGTCCCGGTCGGCGAAGTGCTCCTGGGCCGGGTCGTGGACCCCCTGGGCAACGCGCTCGACGGCAAGGGCGAGATCCCGCGCACCGTGACCCGTCCGGTCGAGCGCATCGCGCCCGGCGTCATCACCCGCCAGTCGGTGGACACGCCGGTCCAGACGGGCATCAAGGCCATCGACGCCCTGATCCCGATCGGCCGCGGCCAGCGCGAGCTGATCATCGGTGACCGCCAGACCGGCAAGACCGCCATCGCGATCGACACGATCATCAACCAGAAGGGCAGCGACCTCGTCTGCATCTACGTCGCGATCGGGCAGAAGCTCTCGACCGTGGCGCAGACCGTCGCGACGCTCGAGAAGTACGGCGCGATGGAGCACACGATCGTCGTCGTCGCCGGCGCCGAGGATCCCGCCCCGCTCCAGTACCTCGCCCCGTACGCGGGCGTCGCGATGGGCGAGGAGATCATGGAGAACGGCGTCCAGGTGGGCGACCGCCTGGTCAAGGACGCGCTGTGCGTCTACGACGACCTGTCCAAGCACGCCTGGGCGTACCGGGAGATGTCGCTGCTGCTGCGCCGCCCCCCCGGCCGCGAGGCCTACCCGGGCGACGTGTTCTACCTCCACAGCCGGCTGCTCGAGCGAGCGGCTCGCATGAGCGAGGCGAACGGCGGCGGCTCGCTGACCGCCCTGCCGATCGTCGAGACGCAGGCCAACGACGTGTCCGCGTACATCCCGACCAACGTGATCTCGATCACGGACGGCCAGATCTTCCTCGAGACCGACCTGTTCAACGCCGGCCAGCGGCCCGCGATGAACATCGGCATCTCGGTCTCGCGCGTCGGCTCCGCCGCGCAGACCAAGGCGATGAAGAAGGTGGCCGGGCCGCTCAAGCTCGACCTCGCCCAGTACCGCGCCCTGGCGGCGTTCGCGCAGTTCGCCAGCGACCTCGACAAGGCGACCCGCGACCAGCTGAACCGCGGCGAGAAGCTGTCCGAGATCGTCAAGCAGCCGCAGTACCAGCCGCTGCCCGTCGAGAAGCAGGTGGCGATCCTGGTCGCCGCGACCAGCGGCAAGCTCGACGACGTCCCGACGCCCAAGGTCAAGGAGTTCGAGATCGGGCTCTACCGGTTCCTCGAGACCGAGCGCCCGGCGATCCTCGACGAGCTGGGCAAGACCAAGAACCTGACCGACGAGCTCACCGCCTCGCTCGAGTCGGCCATCGACGACTTCAAGCTCTCGTTCCTGGCGTGACCGGTCGTCGCCCGAGCCTCGCCGCACGCTCGTCGAGTCGAATGGGCTCGTTTACGCCTGCGGGTCGTGCAGTCGCTGGAACGACGCGCGGATCAGTTCGCCCACGCCTCGCGGTGGTAGGCGGGGGCGCACGGGCGGGACGGCCACCGACAGCACTTCACACAGGGGTGGGCCACCCGAAATGGACCGTGGATCCGGCGAGCCGCCGGGAGGCCCTGCGTGGCTAGCCAGCGTGAGATCCGTCGGCGCATCAACAGCGCGCGGAATATCAAGCAGATCACGCGCGCGATGCAGTTCGTGGCGGCGTCCAAGCTGCGGCGTGCGCAGGAGTCGACGCTGGCCGCCAGGCCGTACCGGGACACGCTCGACGAGGTCATCGCCGACCTCGCGACCGTGCTGTCCGGCGACGATCACCCGCTGCTCGCCGCGCGCGACCTCGGGGCGGAGCACAGCCGGCTGCTCGTGATCATCACCAGCGACCGCGGCCTCGCGGGCGCGCTCAACACCAACACCATCCGCCACGTGGCCCGCGAGATCACCGAGCATCCGGGCGAGCTCAAGGTCGCCACGGTCGGCCGCAAGGGTCGCGACGCGATGCGCCGCGCCCGGGTGCCGATCGCCGCCCACTTCGAGGGCTTCGGCGACCGGCCCACGTTCGCCGACGTCCTGCCGCTCGCGCGCCTGATCACCGACGACTACGTCGCGGGCGCGTACGACCGGGTCGACGTCGTCTACTCCCGGTTCGTGTCCACGCTCGTCCAGAAGCCGGTCCTCGACCAGCTGCTGCCGGTCGAGCCGGCGGAGGACAGCACGGGCATCCCGGGCAACCAGTTCCTGTTCGAGCCCAACCCCGCGGACTTCCTGCGGGCGCTCCTCCCGCGCTACGTCGCGACCCGCCTGTTCCAGGCGGTGCTCGAGTCCAAGGCGAGCGAGGAGTCGTCCCGGATGGTCGCGATGAAGAACGCCACCGAGAACGCCCAGGAGCTCATCGAGGACCTGACGCTCTCGTACAACAAGGTCCGCCAGGCCAACATCACTCGCGAGATGGTCGAGATCGCGAGCGGCGCACAGGCCCGCTAGGCCCGCGCAGCGAGGAGGCACTCCCCACCATGGCGACAGCCGCCCCTTCCGCGAACGGCCGGGTGATCCAGATCACCGGTCCGGTCGTCGACATCGAGTTCCCCGCCGGGCAGCTGCCGGCCATCTTCAACGCGGTCGAGATCATCCGCGAGGGCGAGCTGCCCCTGGTGTGCGAGGTCCAGCAGCACCTGGGCAACAACTGGGTCCGCGCCGTGGCCATGACCACGACCGACGGGCTCGCCCGCGGCACCGAGGTCCGCGACACCGGCGCCGCGATCACCGTCCCGGTGGGCGAGGTCACGCTCGGCCGCGTGTTCGACGTCCTCGGGCGCCCGATCGACGGCAAGGGCGACGTGAGCGCGGAGCTCATGCTGCCGATCCACCGCGCCCCGCCCGCGTTCGAGGACCAGACGACCGAGATCGAGATCTTCGAGACCGGCCTCAAGGTCATCGACCTGATCTGCCCGTTCAAGAAGGGCGGCAAGATCGGAATCTTCGGCGGCGCCGGCGTCGGCAAGACCGTCATCATCCAGGAGCTGATCAACAACGTCGCGACCAAGCACTCGGGCGTGTCGGTGTTCGCCGGCGTGGGCGAGCGGTCGCGCGAGGGCAACGACCTCATCCACGAGATGACCGAGTCGGGCGTCATCAAGAGCACGGCCTTCGTGTTCGGCCAGATGAACGAGCCCCCGGGTGCGCGCCAGCGGGTCGGCCTCACGGGCCTGACGATGGCCGAGTACTTCCGCGACGAGGAGGGCCGCGACGTCCTCCTGTTCATCGACAACATCTTCCGCTTCACCCAGGCGGGCTCCGAGGTCTCCGCGCTCCTCGGCCGGATGCCGTCGGCGGTGGGCTACCAGCCGAACCTGGCCACCGAGATGGCCGGCCTCCAGGAGCGGATCACGTCGACCCGCAAGGGCTCGATCACGTCCCTCCAGGCCGTGTTCGTCCCCGCCGACGACTACACGGACCCGGCGCCGGCGACGACGTTCGCCCACCTCGACTCGACGATCCGGCTCGAGCGCTCGATCGCCGAGCTCGGCATCTACCCTGCGGTCGACCCGCTGACCTCGACCTCGCGCGTCCTCGACCCGCTCGTCGTCGGCAACGACCACTACGACGTGGCCCAGGAGACGAAGCGCGTCCTGCAGCGCTACCGCGACCTCCAGGACATCATCGCGATCCTCGGCATCGACGAGCTGTCCGAGGAGGACAAGGCCACGGTCGCCCGCGCCCGCCGCCTGCAGCGGTTCATGAGCCAGCCGTTCACGGTCGCCCAGGTGTTCACCGGCCGCGAGGGCAAGTACGTGTCGATCAAGGACACGGTGGCCTCGTTCAAGGAGATCCTCGAGGGCAAGGCCGACACGCTCCCCGAGCAGGCGTTCTTCCTCGCAGGCACCCTCGACGACGTCCGCGCCAACGCCGCCAAGCTCGAGGGGTGAGTGCCGTGGTCTCCGCCTCCGCTCTCGCCGGCCCGCCGTCGGTCCGATTCCAGTTCCCATCGGCGGCTTCGCGCGCCTCGGGCACTGAGATCGGCCGCCGTCGCCCCGGCTACGCGGCGGCTAAGTCCGTCTCACTTCCCCCTCCCTTTTCCGCGCCAAGCGGGCCGGCCGATCTCGCGTTGAAGGGATTGAGGGTGCAGCCAAGCGACCGCGTAGGCGCCTGGCAGGCCGGCGATCTCAGTACCCCAGGCGCGCGAAGCCGCCGAAG
>DATDJA010000358.1:0-5346 GCA_036520795.1 Candidatus Limnocylindrales bacterium | reverse complement strand
CTCCTTCGACCCGACCCGCCTGACAGCCCACGCCCTCGCGGCGGCGCTGCGCGCGGGCGAGACCACCTCGCGCGAGATCACCTCGTCGCACCTCGCGCGGGCGCACGCGACCGATCGCGGGCTCCATGCGTGGCTGACGATCGACGATGAGCGCGCGCTGGCCGAGGCCGACGCGGCGGACGCAAGGCTGGCGGCGGCGCGGGCCGGCGACAACGGTGGGATCGACAGCCTGCACCCGCTGCTCGGGATCCCGGTCGCGCTCAAGGACCTCGTCTCGGTCGCGGGCGGCCAGGCCACCGCGGGTTCCCGGATCCTCGAGGGCTACCGGTCGCCGTACGACGCCCACATCACGGAGCGGCTGCGCGACGCCGGCGCGGTGATCATGGGCAAGACCAACATGGACGAGTTTGCGATGGGCTCGTCCACCGAGCACTCTGCGTTCGGGCCGACGGCGAACCCGTGGGACCTCGGGCGCGTCCCGGGGGGCTCCAGCGGCGGGTCGGCGGCGGCGGTCGCGGCCTTCCACGCACCGCTCGGCATCGGGACGGACACGGGCGGCTCGATCCGCCAGCCGGCAGCCCTGTGCGGCGTCGTCGGGCTGAAACCCACCTACGGCCGCGTCAGCCGCTACGGGATCGTGGCCTTCGCCAGCAGCCTCGATCAGATCGGGCCGTTTGCGCGCGACACGCGAGATGCCGCCGCGCTGCTGCACGCGATCGCCGGCCGCGACGCCCGCGACTCCACGTCCGCGCCGATCGACGTGCCGGACGACCTGATCCGGCTTCCGGCCTCCGACGACGAGGCGGCGTCGTGGCTGCGTGGCCGCCGGTTCGGGCTGCCGACGGAGTACTTCGTCGCCGGGATGGAGCCGGGTGTCGAGGCGCGGATCCGCGAGGCCGTGGCGACGCTCGAAGCGGCCGGCGCGTCCGTCGAGGAGGTCAGCCTCCCGCACACGGACTACGGCCTGGCCACGTACTACATCGTCGCGCCCGCCGAGGCGTCGGCCAACCTCGCGCGCTACGACGGCGTGCGGTTCGGCATGAGCGTCCGCGGCGGCGACGACTACCTGGCGAACTACCTCGCGACGCGCGGGCAGGGCTTCGGCGCGGAGGTCAAGCGCCGGATCATGCTCGGCACGTACGCGCTGTCCGCCGGCTACTACGACGCGTTCTACCTCAAGGCCCAGAAGGTCCGAACGCTCATCAAGCGCGACTTCGACCGCCTGTGGGAACGGGGTTTCGACGCGCTCGTCGCACCGACCTCGGCGACCGTGGCGTTCCCGTTCGGCGCGCGGATGGCGGACCCTGTCTCGATGTACCTGTCCGACGCGTGCACGCTGCCGGTGAACATGGCGGGGCTGCCGGGCGTGTCGATCCCGTGCGGCCTGTCCGAGGGCTTGCCGGTCGGCCTCCAGCTGATCGGCGCCGCCTGGTCCGAGGCCCAGCTGCTTCGCGCCGCGCGGGCCTACGAGGCGATCACCGCCGACGCCGACTGGCGCAGCGTCGAGCCGCATGCCCTGGAGTTGCTCGCAGATCCCGGCATCGCGACGCCCGCGGAGCGGATTCGGCAGGTCGCGAGCGGCTGATCCCGCCAAATCGGACGACGCGGGATCGACGGCGGCGCCTTGGGGCGGTTTGGCTCTATCGCCCACGGGGCGCGGAGGGCCACCATCCGCCGTGAAGGTGGTGTGCCAATGCGCAGGTTCATCGTTCTCGCCGGTGCGGCGTTGTCGTCGATCGCCCTCGTGGGTTTCCTCGCCGGCCGGCGGCTGTTCTCCACGTGGGGAATCGTACCGATCGAAGGGCAGTTGACCCTGCCCGGCGACGACCTCGTGCCCGAGCCGACGATGTCCGACACGCGCGGCATCACGATCGACGCGCCGCCGTCCGCGGTGTGGCCGTGGCTCGCCCAGCTCGGCTTCGGGCGTGGCGGCTGGTACAGCTACGACGCCATGGACATGAAGGGCCGCAGCGCCGACACGATCCTGACCGAGCACCAGGCGCTGGCGGTTGGAGACATCGTCCCGACTGATCCGCACGGCGGATTCGAGGTCAGGGTGCTGGAGCCGGAGCGCGCCCTCGTGCTCGTCGTCGACAACGAGATCGTCGCCCGCCGACCCGACCAGGCGCGGATCAACGCGGTGTCGACCCCGGGCCTCGCGGCGTCGGGCCGCTTCATGCAGGCGTCGATGCCGCCCGAGTTCGCGGTCTCATGGGCGATCGTCCTCCAGCCCCTCGCTGGCGGCCGGACGCGGCTGATCGAACGCGTGCGCGCGGTGTATGGCTCGACGACGCGTGGGACCCGCGCGTTCGCGCCGCTGCTCGGGTTCGGCGTCTTTCTCATGACCCGACGCCAGATGCTCGGCCTCGCCGAGCGAGCCACGCGCTACGCGGCGGATCCGCCGGCCCAGGTTCCGGCGACCACCCCGGCTGTCGCGGCGCGCCAGGACGGCGTTGTGGCTGACGCCATGCCGATCGTGCCCGTCCGCAAGGGTCGCGCCACGGCGAACGGGCACGTCCCGGATCTCGCGGAGTCCGCGCCCGCACCCTGACCCACATCGCTCATCCGCCCGCCGTGCCAGGCGGATCGCGTACCCTTCGGCCACGATGACCGACATCGAGACCGTCCGTGCGCCCCTCGCGGAGCGCGCTCTCGCCGAGCGCGTACGCGCCGTGCCGCCGTCCGGGATCCGCCGCTTCTTCGACATCCTGGCCACGATGGACGACGTCATCAGCCTCGGAGTGGGGGAGCCCGACTTCGACACGCCGCGCGAGATCGTCGAGGCGGGCGTCGAGAGCCTGCGCGAGGGCCGCACGCACTACACGTCGAACTTCGGGACGATCGAGCTGCGGCGGGCGCTCTCGGCGCACCTCGAACAGCTCTACGGCGTCCGCTACGACCCCGCGACCGAGGTCCTGATCACCGTCGGCGCGTCCGAGGCCGTGGACCTCGCCCTGCGGGCGACCTGCGACCCGGGCGACGAGGTCATCCTCCACGAGCCCTCGTACGTCGCGTACGTCCCCGCGATCGTGTTCGCCGGCGGCGTCGTCCGCCACGTCGCCACGTCCGCGGCGAACGACTTCGCACTGGACCCGGCCGGCGTCGAGGCCGCGATCACATCGCGCACGAAGGCCCTGTTCCTCGGCTACCCCGCCAACCCGACCGGCGCCGTGCTCGACGACGATGTGCAGGACGAGCTCGCCCGGATCGCCGAGCGCCACGACCTGCTCGTGTACAGCGACGAGATCTACGACCGCCTCGCGTACGGCACGTATCGCCACCGCGCGTTCAGCTCGCTGCCGGGGATGCGCGAGCGGACGATCCTGATGGGCGGCTTCTCCAAGGCCTACGCGATGACCGGCTGGCGGGTCGGCTGGCTGTGTGCGCCCGCCGGGATCCTCGAGGGAATCGTCAAGGTCCACCAGTACGGGATCATGTCGGCGTCCACGGTTGCCCAGGACGCCGCCCTGGCCGCGCTTCAGGCGGGCGAACCGGCCGTCGTGTCCATGGTCGCCGAGTACGACCGGCGGCGGCGCCTCCTGGTCGACGCCCTCAACCGGTTCGGCCTGCCGACGTTCGAGCCCCGCGGCGCCTTCTACGCCTTCCCGGACATCTCGTCCACCGGCCTGACCTCGGACCAGTTCACCGAGCGCCTGCTGCGCGAGGAGAAGGTCGCGGTCGTGCCGGGCGACGCGTTCGGGCCGTCCGGCGCCGGGCACGTGCGCATGTGCTACGCCACGGCCTACGAGCAGCTCGAGGAGGCGATCGCCCGGATCGGCCGGTTCGTGGAGCGCGTGCGCCCAGCCTGAGGCACGCCGTGCCCGGAGACCCGACAGGGGGTTGATCGAAGCCCTACAATCGATATCCGTGATCATCAGTGATGAGCACGGCTACGTATTCGTCGAGCAGCCGCACACGGCGTGCACGGCGATCCGGGACGAGCTGGTTGCGCACTACGGCGGCCGGTCGATCCTCGACCGGCATGCGACGTACGCGGCGTTCCGCAGGGTGGCGACGCCGGCGCAGAAGCGGTACTTCGTCTTCTCCGGCATGCGGAATCCGCTCGACGAGCGGGTGAGTCTGTACTGCAAGTTCCGGAACGACCACCATCACAAGTACAGCCGCCAGTTCAGGCGCATGGCGGAGCGTCAGCAGCACGCTTTTGTCGAGGTCGCGGACGAGCACGCGGACTTCGGGACGTTCCTGCGCCACTACAACCGACGCCCGTACGACAACGACATGCTCATCTTCCACGCGCGCATGGACGACCTGATCCGGTTCGAGCACCTCCAGGAGGACTTCAGCCGTGTCCTGCGGCGGTTGGGCCTGCGGCAGGTGCGGCCGGTGCCCGTGGTCAATGCCACGGCCGAGCGCGGCAGTTATCTCGACTACTACCCGCCCGAGCTGCGCGGCCACGCGGTCCGCGTGTTCGGGCCGTTCATGCGCCGCTGGGGCTACGAGCTGCCGCCGGAGTGGGGCGACGTGCGGGTCCCGATCGCGTGGACCGTGGGCTACCGCGTCCTGGGCGCGGTCCGATATGTCTACCGCCGCTACCTCAACGTGGGCCGCCTCAATGTGCGTCGGCGGGCGACGAACCCCGTGCTGCGCCGCTTCGACTCGATCGCTGGACCGCTCAAACGGACCGCCTACCAGCTGTTCGGGCCGCTGCTGGCTTCCGCCGGTCTGATCGCGCTCAGCTGAGGCCAGGTACCCGCGCGGCCGATCGGGAACGCAACTCGGCGGACCCCCCAAGGCCCGAAGTTCGGGCCGGTCGACCGGGGGGCGGAATGCCCCTCCCACGGATGACCTTGGTCACTATCGCGAATGGCGCCCCCCGAGCACCGTTGCCGGATCCGGCGTGACCGCCATGCGGCGGCCGCTCTCCCGGTGGACTGATCGAGGTGCGCCATGACTCGAGCGCTCGTCGTCCACCACGACATCGACCTGGCGGACCAGGAGGTCGAGTCGCTGCGGCGATTCGGCTACCAGGTGGAACAGTGCAGCGGGCCGACCGCGAACACGTGTCCGATCCTCAACGGCGGCAGCTGCGACCTCGCGGCGCGGTGCGACGTCCTCGTCTACGACGCCTGGGCGAGCGGCGACACCGACGGCTCCGGCGCGCTGATCGACGGACTGCGGCGCGTCCACCCGACGGTGCCGATCGTCCTGACGGTGCCGGGCGTCGGCATGCGCTGGGAGCCGACATCGGATCCCGGCGTCGTCGAGCTCCAGGGCCAGCCGACCGGGGCCCGCCTCCACGAGGCGATCCAGCGGGCGATCGAGGGCGGACGGGAGCCGGCCGCCGGCTGATCCCGGCATGCCGGTGTCCACGCCGCGGCCATCCCA
>DATDJA010000357.1:0-4895 GCA_036520795.1 Candidatus Limnocylindrales bacterium | reverse complement strand
ACGACGATCGCGATGACCTTCACCTACGAGGACGACGAGGGCGAGCCGCTCCAGGGCAGGCTCGCGAAGTCGTTCCGCGGCGCCAAGGGGCAGGTTCGCCTCGAGCTGGGCGGCGACCCGATCACGGACCCGGCGCGCGCCGACGAGGAGCTGGCGGCGATCTCGGGCGTGCCGACCGAGGGCTTCTACCGGTCGACGGCGTCGGTCCGCCACCACGAGCTCGCGGGCCTCCAGCGCGACGAGGGCGCCCTCCGCGACCGCCTCCAGACGTCGATCAGCGGCGCCGACCGCGGCATGAGCCGCGCCCGGCGCAAGCTCGAGCGGGCCATCCACGACCTCCAGACACGGGGCATCAAGAACCCCGGTCGCCTGCGGGTCGCCGAGGAGGCGGTGACGGTCGCCGCCTCGAGCCTCCAGGCGGGCGAGGACTCGCTGGGGCGGCTCGAGCGGGACCGCGACGCGCTGGCGGTCTCCCGCGAGCACCGGGCCGAGGCGGAGACCGCGCTCGCGGAGCGCCGATCGATGCTCGAGAAGGCGCGCCAGGCCGAGCGGCTGACCGCGGAGCGCGACGCGGCCCAGGAGAAGTTCGAGCGCTATCGGACGGCCGTCGGACTGAGCGAGGAGATCGCCGAGCTCGAGCGCACCCACCCGTCACCCACGCCGCTCCCCGTCCTGCGCGCGTCCGTCGATCGGCTGCGAACGGTGGACTCCAAGATCGCCACGCTCCAGGGCATGCTCGAGGGCGAGGTGCGGGTGAGCTACGACGCGCCGCCGGAGACCCGCTGGCGCCTGCTCTCGCGCTGGGCCATCGTGCTCGTGCTCGTCGGCGTCCTGATCGCCGCCGTCGGCTTCCTCGTCGGGTTCGCCGACATCCTCGCGGTTGGCATCCTCCCCGTCCTCGTCGGTGGGCTGGTCGCCGTGGTCGGCTTGGTGCTGGCCGTAGTCGGCTGGTGGCTCCGGCGCGGCGAGCCCGAGGTGGAGTCGCTGCGCGACGTCGAGGTCGACCGCCGGCTGCGTGGCCGGTCCGAGATCGAGCAGGAGCTGCGCGAGGCCCAGGCGGAGCACGACGACGTGCTGCAGCGCCTCGGCCTGACCGAGTTCTCCGAGGCCGAGGAGCGCCTCGGCCTGGAGGAGGCTCACGTCGCCGAGATCGACCAGCGGCGTGCGCGGCTGTCGGGCCTGATCGGCGACGAGACGCCCGACGTGCTGCCGGCCCGGCGCGACAACGCGGCCCTCGAGATCGAGCAGAAGACGGCGGCGCTGGAGGCCCTCGGGCCGATCGCCAAGGAGCCGCGGGCGCGAGAGCGGCTCGAGGTCGAGGTCGGCGACGCCGAGCGCCAGGTCGAGCGCAGCCGCGACGACGAGGCCAACGCGCGGGCACGGGTCGAGCAGAACCCCGTCGACGCCGAGGAGGTCGCCGCCCTCGCCGAGCGGCTCGCCATCGGTCGCGAGGCGCTGGCCGCGCTCCGTCGCCGGGAGCGGGTCTACGAGCGGACGCTGGCCGAGCTCAACACCGCCGAGCAGGCGACGATGGAGCTCGCGACCCGGTACCTCGAGCGGCGCATGGTGCCCGACGTCGAGCGCATCACCGGCGGGCGCTACCGCCGGGTCCGGGTCGACGACAGCAACCTCTCGATGGAGGTCTATTCGCCCGAGCGCGGCGACTGGGTCCCGGTGACGGAGCTCTCGCAGGGCACCGTCGACGTGATCTACCTCGCCGCGCGGATCGGGCTAGTCCGCCTGGTCACCGGCGACCGCCGCCCGCCGATCGTGCTCGACGACCCGTTCGTGACCCTCGACGATGGCCGCGCCGCCCGCGCCCTGGAGCTGCTGCGCGACCTCGCCGCGGACTTCCAGGTGATCTACCTCACGACGTCGGACCGCTACGACGCGCTGGCCGAGCGGGTCATCGTCCTCGAGGGCCCGACGGCCGTCGACGCCTGGACCGAGCCGCAGGGGGTGGCCCCTGCTTGAGGTCACGGGACCGTTCGCGGTCCTGGCGCTGGGCCTCATCTCGGCGGCCAGCTGGGGGGCCGGCGACTTCGGCGGCGGAATGCTCAGCCGGCGTGCGCCGCTGTTCGGCGTCGTGTTCGGCTCGCAGCTCGTGGGGATGGTCGCGGCGCTCGGGATCGGCATCGTCCGCGGCGAGCCCATCCCCCAGGGTGCGGACGTCGCGTGGTCGGTCGTCGCCGGCTTCTTCGGGGTCCTCGGGATCACCTCGCTCTACCGTGGCCTGTCCGTCGGCCGCATGGGGGTCGTCGCGCCGACGACGGGCGTGCTCGCGGCGGTGATCCCCGTCGTCACCGGGTTCGTGACCGAGGGCCTGCCGCAGACCGAGGTCATCGTGGGCATCGGGCTCGCGCTGATCGCCGTCATCCTCGTCACCCGGGCACCCGGCCACGCCGACGCCGGCCCGTCGGGCATCGAGTGGGGGCTGCTCGGCGGCCTCGGGATCGGCCTGTTCAACGTGTGCATCGGGCAGCTGTCGGGCGCCGGCGCGTTCGGCCCGCTGGTCCTCGTCCGGCTGGTCCAGGCCGGGATCCTGCTGGTGGTGATCGTCGTCGGGCGGCAGGCGTGGCGGATGCCGCTCCCCGCGGCGCGTTGGGTGGTCGTCGTGGGCCTGCTCGACATGGCTGGCAACGCGGCGTTCATCCTCGCCGCGCAGCTGGGCGCGCTCGCGATCGCCGCCACGCTGTCCTCGCTCTACCCGGTGGGCACGGTGATCCTCGCCGTCGCGATTCTCCACGAGCGGCTGACGCGGAGCCACGCCGCGGGGATCGTCCTGACGGGGATCGCGATCCTGCTCATCGGGCTCGGCTCCGCCGGGTCGTAGCGGCCTGCGCCCGCGTACGATCAGCCCGTGAGGATCTCGGCCAAGGTCGACTACGCCGTCCGCGCGATGTGCGAGCTCGCGGCGCACGACGGCGCGACGCCACTCAAGGCGGAGCAGATGGCCGCGGCTCAGGAGATCCCGCTCTCGTTCCTCGAGAACATCCTGGTCGACCTGCGGCGCGCCGAGCTCGTGCGCTCGCTCCGCGGGCAGGTCGGCGGCTACCGCCTGGCTCGTGCCGCCGAGACGATCTCGATCGCCGACATCATCCGCGCCGTCGAGGGCCCGCTCGCGGACGTCCGCGGGACGCGCCCCGAGGCGCTGCGGTTCGAGGGCCCGGCCACGGCGCTCCGTGACGTCTGGCTGGCGAACCGGGTGAGCGTGCGGCGTGTGCTCGAGCAGGTGACGATCGCCGACGTCGTGGCGGGCACCCTGCCGGCCGACGTCCGCGCCCTGCTCGACGACAAGGACGCGCTCGTCGGCCACTGACTCAGGCGGTCAGCAGGCCCCGCTTGGCCCGGATCCGCCGCTCGACCGTCCCGAACACGAGCGAATCGAGCAGGATCCCGATCGTCAGGATCACGAGCATGATCGCGAGCAGGCCCTGGCTGTCGGAGAGCTCGCGGTTGACCGAGAGCAGCTGGCCGAGGGAAGTCTTGTTCGCGATGATCACGATCAGCTCGCCCGCCATCAGGCTCCGCCACGCGAAGGCCCAGCCCTGCTTGAGGCCGGCCACGAAGCTCGGCATGGCCGCGGGCAGGATGATGTACCGGTAGGCGTCGATGCCCTTGGCGCCGAGCACCCGTCCGGCCCGGGTGAGCACCGGCGGGATGTGGTCGACGCCGTGGATCAGGCCGTTCGCGATCGAGGGCGCCGCGCCGAGCACGACCACGAACGTGATCGCTTCCTCGGTGAGCTTGAACAGGAGCACCGCGAGCGGGAACCACGCGATCGAGGGCATGGTCTGGAGGCCCATGATCAGCGAGCCGACGGCGGAGCGCATCACCGCGAACCGCGACACCAGCACGCCGATCCCGACGCCGATCACGATGGCGATGCCGAAGCCCCAGATCGCCCGGCGCAGCGTGACCATGACGGCGGTCCAGAGCTCGGGCGTCTGCACGTCGGCGGCGACGCGGGCGAGGACGTCGGTCGGCGCCGGCAGGACATACGTCGGCCATCGGCCGCTGAGCACGACCAGCTCCCACGCCGCGAACGCGATGCCGATCGCGAGGGCCTTGGGCCAGAACGACGACCAGGCGCGGCGCCAGCGCGGCTTGCCGCGCCCGAGCGGCGTCTCGAGGGCGTCGAGGCCGGCGACCTCGCTGCGACGGGGCGCAGGGAGTCCCGGGGCAGCGGGCTGGGGCGAGGGCTGTTTGACGGGGAGCACGCCCCGAAGACTAGCGTCCATGGCGTGCGACCTCCTCGCGGAGCCGCGTGGTGATCTCGGCGGCGAGCTGGGCGACGTCGCGGTCCTCGATCCGGCGGGGCCGCGGGATGTCCACCGAGAACTCGGCGGCGACCTTGCCGGGGCGGCTGGTCAGCAGGACCACGCGGTCCCCGAGGCGCACGGCCTCGCGCACGTTGTGGGTCACGAACAGGATCGTGCGGCCGGTGGCCTGCCAGATCCGCTCGAGCTCGTCGTGGAGGATGTCGCGGGTCATGGCATCGAGCGCCCCGAAGGGCTCGTCCATGAGCAGGACCTCGGCCTCCTGGGCGAGCGAGCGCGCGAGGGCGACGCGCTGGCGCATGCCGCCCGAGAGCTCATGCGGCTGGCGCTTGGCGAACGAGCTCAGCTGGACGAGCTCCAGCAACTCCTCCACGCGCTGCTTGCGCTCCGCCCTGGGCACCTTGCGCAGGCGGAGCGGCAGCTCGACGTTGCGCTCGACGTTGAGCCACGGGAACAGCGCGGCCTCCTGGAACATGAACGACGGGTCGCCGACGCACTCGACAGTGCCGGCAGAGGGGCTGTCGAGGCGCGCGACGAGGTTGAGCAGCGTGGACTTGCCGCAGCCCGAGGCCCCCAGGAGGCAGACGAACTCGCCGCGACCCACGGACAGCGAGA
>DATDJA010000356.1:0-4708 GCA_036520795.1 Candidatus Limnocylindrales bacterium | reverse complement strand
CGGCGGCCAGGCGTTCATGGGCGACGTCGCGGACGCCAAGCTGCTGCCGGCCCGCGCCTGGCTCGACCCCGCCGGCGCGTGCGAGGTCCAGCTCGACGGTGGTGGCCGGGCCGAGACGGCCGAGGTCATCGGGCGTGGCGGCACCGACGTGATCGTCGCCGGGTCGGCGCTCTACCGGGCGCCCGACATGGCGGCCGAGGTCGAACGGATCCGGTCGATCGCGGACGCCGCCCGCGCCGCGACACTCCGCCCGTAGCGGTCCGGCCCGGAAACGTGCGCGCGCTCCTGCAACGGGTCAGCCGCGCCGAGGTCCGCGTCGACGACGCGCCCGTGGGCTCGATCGGCGCGGGACTCCTGGTCCTGCTGGGCGTGGGCCACGGCGATGACGAGGCGGCGGCCGATGCGCTGGCGCGGCGGATCTGCGAGCTGCGGATCTTCGAGGATGACGAGGGCCGGACCAATCGCTCCCTGCTCGACGTCGGGGGCGAGGCGCTGGTCGTGAGCCAGTTCACGCTGTACGCGGACACGAGCCGCGGGCGGCGACCAGGGTTCACCGATGCGGCGGAGCCGGACCTCGCGCGTCCCCTGTGGCTCCGCGTCGCGGCCGGGATCGAGGCACAGGGCGTGCGCACCGCACTGGGCGAGTTCGGCGCCGAGATGGCGGTGGAGCTCGTCAACGACGGCCCGTTCACTATCTGGCTCGACACCCGCGACCGATCGAACGGGCCCCGGACATGACGAAGCCGGTCGCTTCGATCGCGACCGGCTCCCGGTGCTGGACCGTGTGGGTGGCCTAGCGGGCGTTCTTGGTCAGGGTTCGACGGCAGCGGGTGCAGGCAAGGACCTTGGTGGTGGTCCTGTCCTTGGTCAGCGTCGTGACCTGGAGGTTCGGCTGGTAGCGACGATGTGCGCGGACGCGGTTCATCCCCGACGACTGCGGGTTGAACCCACCCATCGACGTCTTGCCACAGATGGCACAGCTTCGAGCCATGGTCTCGTTGGATCCTCGGAATCGGCCGTTACGAACTCGCACGGAACAGGGTCCGGAGCGAGCGGGCTGGTATCGTAGCACACGCCTCCGGCCCGGCCGGCCCGGCGAGCCGGCCCTGAGTCGAGGCTGGACAAGCACCCGCCAGGAGGGACGTCGCCCGCGTGTCCGCCCCGATGTCCGGTCGATCGCTGGTCACCCGGCGGGCCATCCGCGACCTCGTCCGCACCGCCACCCTGTCGACGTATGGCGTCACCGGCTTCTCGGGCGGTGGACCCCTCGGCGGGCTGCTCGGGCGCCTGGGCATCGCGCATCCGGGGCTGCGCCTCGACGTCGGTGAGTCGCTGACGGTCGACCTCGACCTGACGGTCGCCTACGGCCTGCCCGTCGCCGAGGTCGCGCGCCAGGTCGACGCGTCGGTCCGCTACGCCCTCGCCGACGCGCTCGGGCGGGAGCCGGACCGGATCTCGATCCGCATCGGGCACCTCGTCCACGAGCCGGGTCATGCGCCGGGGATGGCGACGGACGCCCATGGCCACGAGCCCCGGCCGGCCGACCTCGCCGGCAGCGGCACGGACGTCGCCTGATGGCCGCCCGATCCTGCGACGGAGCCGGGTTCCTGGCGGCCTTCCGCAGCGCGGTCGCGAGCCTCGAAGCAAACGTCGAGGAGATCAACGCGCTCAACGTGTTCCCGGTCCCCGACGGCGACACGGGGACGAACATGCTGGCGACGGTCAGGGCGGCGCTCGAGGAGGCCGATCGGGCGGGCCCCGACGCGGATGTCGAGCGGGTGGCGCACGCCGCGAGCTATGGCGCGCTCATGGGCGCGCGTGGCAACTCGGGCGTGATCACGAGCCAGATCCTGGCGGGGATGGCTCATGGCCTCGCCGGCAAGCGGCGGTTCAACGGACTCGACCTCGCCCACGCGCTCGACGAGGGCACGAAGACGGCCTACAAGGCCGTGGCGAAGCCGGTCGAGGGCACGATCCTCACGGTGATCCGCGAGGCGTCGGCCGCCGCGGTCGCCGCCGCCGAGCGCGACAACAACGTCGAGACGGTGCTCGCCGCCACGCTCGAGGCCGCCGAGCGCGCCGTCGCCAAGACCCCGTCCCTGCTGCCGATCCTGCGCGAGGCGCATGTCGTCGACTCCGGCGGGCAGGGCCTGTTCCGCCTGTTCCAGGGCGCGCTCGATGCCGCCCGGGGTCGCCCGGTCAAGGGTGGCGGCAAGGCCGTGGCCCCGCCCGTCCACGGAGTGCCCGCCCCGGAGCCCGTGGCCGGCGCCGAAGAGGGCGAGTTCGGGTACGAGACCGTCTACCTGCTCCGTGCCCGGCCGGGCGCGCCGCTCGACATCCCCGCGATCCAGGCGTACCTCGAGGCGATGGGCGACTCGGTGCTGGTCGCCGGGGATGCGCTCCTGGCCAAGGTCCACGTCCACAACGAGCGCCCGGACGCGGTCATCGCGTACGGCCTGTCGATCGGGACCCTGTCCCGGATCACGATCGAGAACCTCGACAGCCAGGCGCACGACGTGCGCGAGTCGAAGGCGGCCGCGTTCGTGGGTGCCGCTGACTCGGCCGACGGCTCCAACGGCGCTGATCCCACCGCGGACGTGCCCGCTACCCGCCTGGCCCTAGGGGTCGTCGTCGTCGCGCCGTCGGACGGTCTCGCGGCGGTCATGACCGACACCGCGGCGCCGTTCCGCGAGTACGGCGCGTTCCGCGTCGTCAAGGGCGGCCAGAGCGCCAACCCGTCGACCGGCGAGCTGCTTGAGGCTGTCGAGGCGACCGATGCCGACGAGCTCCTGATCCTGTCCAACAACCCCAACGTCGTGCTGGCGGCGCGCCAGGTCGCCGCGATGACCCAGCGCACGATCCGCGTGGTCCCGACCCGCAACTGCGCGGAGGGGGTAGCCGCCCTGTTCGAGCTCGATCCGACGCAGGGTGCCGAGGCCAACGCGGCGACGATGACCGAGGCCGGCCGGGCGATCCAGACGATGCAGGTGACCGAGGCCATCCGCGACGCGACGGTGTCGGGCCGCAAGGTGAAGAAGGGCCAGACGATCGTGCTCGATCCCGACGATGGCCTCCTCGCCGTGGACAACGACCCCCAGAAGGCGGTCATGGCCGGACTCGCGCGGCTCGACCCGGGCTATGGCCTGCTGACGATCTACTACGGCGAGACGGCGACCCTCGACGACGCCGAGACCCTGGCCCGCAAGGTCCGCGAGGTCGCGCCGGGCGTGGACGTCGAGGTGGTCCACGGCGGCCAGCCGCACTACCGGTACCTCGTCTCCGCCGAGTGAGCCCCGCCGAGCGCCGACGCACCGCCCCGGCGAGTGGCAGCCGCTCGCTCCGGCCGAAGGTCGTGGCGCCCGCGCCCGCGACGCCCGCCGAGCTGCTCGCGTCGCCGGTCGGGCTGTCGGGCATCACCCAGGTCGCGGGACTCCGCCGGGTCGCCCGCCGCATGGGCATCGACACGGTTCGGGACCTGCTGTTCCACCTGCCCCGCCGCTACGACGACCTGCGCGAGCTCCGGATGCTGGGCGATCTCCGCGACGCCGACGACGGGACGGTGGCCTCGGCCCGGGTCACCGTGACCGACATCTCGGTCCAGCAGACCTGGCGCCGCCGCGTCCAGGTCACGACGGCGCATGTGCGCGATGCGACCGGCTTCGCCACGGTCACCTGGTTCGGACGGCGGTACATCGAGCGTCGCCTCGCGACTGGCGACGAGATCCTCGTCTCGGGCAAGATCAAGCACCGCCACGGCGAGATCGTGTTCGAGGGGCCGGAGTTCCAGCCCGTCGACGCCGCCAACCTGCTGCACGTCGGGCGCATCGTCCCCGTGTACCGGTTGACCAGCGGCGTGACGGCGAACCGGTTCCGCGGCGCGATGCGGGTCGCGCTCGATCGCGCCGGCGACGAGTACCCCGAATACCTGCCTCCGGCGATCCTCGCCGCGGAGGGCGTGCCGCCGATCGGAGAGGCCCTCGAGGCGGCCCACTACCCCACCACCTTCGAGGCGCGCGACGCCGCGCTCCACCGGCTCGCGCTGGACGAGCTGCTCGCGCTCCAGCTGGGGATGGTGTCCCGGCGGCGCGCGCGGGGTCGGGCGAGGACGCTGGCGATCGCCACCGACGAAGCCGCGGACGGGCGGATCCGGGCGGCGCTCGAGGCGTCGCTGGAGCGCAAGCTGGGCGAGCCGGCGGCGCTCACGGCGGACCAGGCGACGGCGATCGACGAGATCGCGGCCGACCTCGGCCGGCCCATCCCGATGCTGCGGCTCGTCCAGGGCGACGTCGGGTCGGGCAAGACGGCGGTGGCGGCGTGGGCCCTCGCGGCCGCGGCGCTCGACGGCCGCCAGGCCGCGCTCCTCGCGCCGACGGACCTGCTCGCGCGTCAGCACCACGTCACGCTGACCTCGCTGCTCGAGGATCTGGGGCTGCCGATCACGCTGCTGACCGGCTCGCTGTCGGGCGACGGGCGGCGGAACGCGACGCAGGCATTGGCGTCGGGGCAGGCGGCGATCGTGGTCGGGACGCACGCGCTGCTGCAGGAGTCGGTCGCGTTCGCCGACCTCGCGCTGGCGGTGGTCGACGAGCAGCACCGGTTCGGCGTCGAGCAGCGCGGGGCGCTCGAGGCGAAGGCGACCCGCGGCGCCCCGCACGTGCTGCTGATGACCGCGACGCCGATCCCGCGCACCCTCGGGCAGGTCCTGTAC
>DATDJA010000355.1:0-2575 GCA_036520795.1 Candidatus Limnocylindrales bacterium | reverse complement strand
TACGGCGAGAACCCCCACCAGCGCGCGGCGTTCTACCGCGAGACGACCCACCGCTCCGGCACCCTCGCCGACGTCAAGCAGCTCCACGGCGACCCGCCGTCGTTCAACAACCTGCTCGACCTCGACGCCGCCTACCGGATCGCGTCCGACTACACGGCCCCGACCGTGGTCATCGCCAAGCACACCGACCCCGTGGGCATCGCGTCGGGCGAGGAGCTGGTCGAGGCCTACCGCCGCGCCCTGGACACGGACCCGGTGTCGTCGTTCGGCGGCATCGTGGGCGTGAACCGCGAGCTCGACGGCGCCACCGCCCGGGAGATCGCCGCCAACTCCTACGAGGCGGTCATCGCCCCCGGCTTCTCGCAGGCAGCTCGCGGCATCCTCGAGGCGAAGCCGGGCATCGAGCTGCTCGCCGTCCCCGCGTCGCCGATCGAGGGCATGCGCGACTACGGGATCGCCAACGTCGACTTCAAGCGCGTCGCCGGCGGGCTCCTGGTCGAGGCGCTCGATGCCGTCGACCTCGACCGCGGCCAGCTGCAGGTCGTCACCCGCCGCCACCCGACGCTGGGCGAGCTCACGGACCTGCTGTTCGCCTGGCGCGCCGTCCGCCACGTCCGGTCGAACGCGATCGTGCTGGCCCGCAACGCCGCCACCGTCGGGATCGGCGCCGCGCAGGCGAGCCGCAACGTCTCGGTGGACATCGCGCTCCGCCGGGCCGGGGACCGCGCCAAGCTCGCGGTGATGGCGTCCGACGCCTACTTCCCGTTCCCGGACGGGATCCAGGTGGCGGCGAACGCGGGCGTGACCGCGATCATCCAGCCGGGTGGTTCGATCCGCGACGAGATGGCGATCGAGGTCGCCGACCGGCATCACCTGGCGATGGTCTTCACCGGCCGTCGGCACTTCCGCCATTAGGCCCGTGGGCGTCGAGTAGTGGAGCAGCTGCTCGCCCTCGAGATGGTGCGGGTCACCGAAGCCGCCGCGATCGCGTCCGCGCGCTTCATGGGCCGCGGCGATCGCCACGAGGCGGACCGCGCGGCGACCGAGGCGATGCGCCGGGCGATGGACGAGACGGACATCGCCGGGACCATCGTGATCGGCGAGGGCGAGCGCGACGAGGCGCCGATGCTGTACATCGGCGAGCGCGTCGGACGCCACGACGAGGAGGCCGTCGAGGCCGTCGACATCGCCGTGGATCCGCTCGAGGGCACCAACCTCGTGGCCACGGGGCAGGGCGACGCGATCACGGTGCTCGCGGCCTCCGAGAAGGGCGGCCTCACGCACGCGCCGGACACGTACCTCGAAAAGCTGTGCGTCGGGCCGGTCGCGGCAGGCTGTGTCGACATCACGAGGCCGGCGGCTGAGAACTGCCACCGCATCGCCGAGGCGCTCCGGCGCCGGGTGCAGGACATCACGGTGATCATCCTCGACCGCCCGCGCCACGAGTCGCTGATCGCGGAGGTCCGCTCGACCGGCGCCCGGATCAAGCTGATCAGCGACGGCGATCTCTCGGCCGCGATCTCGTGCGCGGTCCAGGGCACGGGCGTGCACGCGGTCATGGGCATCGGGGGGGCGCCCGAAGGGGTGATCACCGCGGCGGCGCTGCGCTGCCTGGGCGGCGAGATCCAGGCGCGGTTCCGGTTCCGCAACGACGAGGAGCGTGAACGCGCCAAGGCTTCGAAGATGCTCGGCCACGCCGACGAGGACCGGGTCTACCGGACCGAGGACCTCGCCTCGGGTGATCAGCTGGTGTTCGCCGCCACCGGCGTCACGCCCGGCGAGCTGCTCCAGGGCGTGCGCTTCTTCGGCGGCGGGGCCCGGACGCACTCGCTGGTGATGGCCTACCAGAGCAAGCAGGTCCGGTTCGTCGACACCGTCCACATGTTCGATCGAGACCGCCCGCCCGCCGTCCGGCTGTAGCGGCTCGATGGCGGTGCGGCGGATGAGCCAGACCGAACTGCCCGCCGCGGACCTGCGCGCGAGGCTGGGCCTCGGGGTCTAGGTTGTCGGGCGCCAGTCCTGCCCGTCCCAGTCGGCGACCGCGCGGACGGCGTCAGGGCCCTCGTCGGCGAGGCGGCGCCGGGCGGCCTCCACGACCGACTCGTCCCAGCCGGGCGGCACCAGGTCCGGCGCGACGTCCGAGAGCGGCGCGAGCACGAACAGGCGGTTGCGCGCCTCGGCATGCGGGACGACAAGCGGCAGCGCCGCCTTGGCGGGGTCGTCGCTCCGGCCGGCCTCGGGGCGCTCGACACTGATCCGCGCGTCGCCGAACAGCAGCAGGTCGAGATCGACCTCGCGCGGGCCCCATCGCTCCCGTGGCTGCCGCCCGAAGGCGCGCTCGATGTTTTTGAGCGCGACGAGCAGCGCCGACGCGCCGGTGGCCGAATCGGATCCGCCCGGGACATCGAGCGCCACGACCGCGTTGCGAAACACCGGCTGGTCGACGACCCCGACGGGCTCGGTGGCGTAGAGGCGCGAGACGCCGACGAGCGCGGTATCCGGGAGCGCTGCGAGCGCGCGAACCGCGGCCGCAAGCGTCGCGCCGGCATCGCCGACGTTCGCCCCCAGACCCACG
>DATDJA010000354.1:0-3226 GCA_036520795.1 Candidatus Limnocylindrales bacterium | reverse complement strand
AAGACCGAGGTGCTGCGCGTCGAACGGCCGCCGCGCACCTTCGACTCGGTGCCGGCCTTGACCGCGTTCCTGCGCCGTCAGCTGTTCATCGCCGAAGGCGGCGAGAAGGATCTCCACTTCCGGGCCGTCCTGCCCGACCGGATCGTCAACCGCGATGGCGGCTGGACGCTGCTCGATCCGCCGCACGGCGCGATCGGCCTCGTCACCTGGACGCCGCGTCCCACCTGAGCTCCAAGCTCCGGGCGATGCCTGCCGGTCATCGCTTTCGAGCTCGAACCAGTGAACGTCGTTCGCACCATCCGGTTCGATGTCCTCCACGCATCGAATTGCACCGTGTGGAGGTCCGAGGCGGCGTTCGATCCGATAACGATGCCTGGGAGTCATGACGACCGGTGATCGCAACCCCCAGCGGTCCGGCGGGGGCCCAGGCCCGTGCTGTGCAGTGGTGATGAACGATGCATCCACACGGCCGAGCGGCGAACCCGGAACACGCGCACAATCACGTTGACGCCGCAACGTTGCGGCGGGGATACTCGGGGCTCTCGCAACCGTCGCGCAACCCGGCCGGGGGGTCGCCGCAAACCGCGGTTGAACGGCTGACGAATGTCATGGCATCGCCGAGTCCGACGTGGTGGGGCGTCGGGCCCGATCACCGCTCCCGTGCCCAGCACGGGGAGGAGGGAAGGCAGCGCATGATCCCGGGTCAGTTCGACTACGTCCGTCCGGGTTCCCTGGACGAGGCGCTGCAGATCCTGCGGGACCGCGAGGGGGAAGCCAAGATCCTGTCAGGCGGGTACAGCCTGCTCCCGCTCATCAAGCTCCGGCTGGCGCAGCCGGCCCTCCTCGTGGACCTTCAGGCCATCACCGGCCTCGACGGGATCAGCGAGGACGCGAACGGGCTGCACATCGGGTCGCGGGCCACCCACCGCCAGATCCACGAGAACGCGATCATCGCCGACCACTACCCGCTGCTCGTGGATTGTGCGGGTGGTATCGGCGACCCGCAGGTCCGCAACTGGGGCACGATCGGCGGCTCGGTCGCCCACGCCGACCCCGCCTCCGACTGGCCGGCGGTCCTCCTCGCGGTCAACGCGACGATCGTCTGCCGCGGCGCCAACGGCGACCGCGAGATCGCGGCCCGCGAATTCTTCCTCGACACGTTCACGACGGCGATCGAGCCGACCGAGGTGCTCGTCGAGGTCCGGACCATCGTCCGCCCGCGCGGCTCGGGCGGCGCCTACACGAAGCTCGAGCGCCGGGTCGGCGACTTCGCGACGGCCGGCGTCGCGGCGCTGATGACGATCGGCGGCGACGGGGCGATCAGCCGCGCCGGCATCGGGGTGACCGGGGTCTCGGCCTCGCCGTTCGCGGTCCCGAGTGCCGAGGCGCTCCTGCTGGGCAAGCAGCCCGGCGACGAGACATTCCGGGCCGCGGCGGCCGCAGCGGCCGCCGCCAGCCAACCGGTCTCCGATGTCCGGGGTCCCGCCGACTACAAGCGCGCGATGGTCGCCGAGCTGACCCTGCGGTCGCTCCGCACGGCCGCCGAGCGCGCCCGCGCGTACGCATAGGAGCAGGCGATGACGACACAGCACGTCTCGGTCACCGTCAACGGGGAGGCTCGCGAGGCCGATGTCGAGCCTCGCCTCCTGCTCGTCCACCTTCTGCGCGACACGTTCGGGCTCACTGGTACCCACACCGGGTGCGACACGAGCAACTGCGGCGCATGCACGGTCCACGTGGACGGGCGCAGCGCGAAGTCGTGCACGATGCTCGCGGTCCAGGCGAACGGCGCCGAGATCACGACCATCGAGGGCATGGAGCAGGGTGGCAAGCTCCACCCGCTCCAGCAGGCCTTCTGGGACCAGCACGGCCTCCAGTGCGGCTTCTGCACCCCGGGAATGATCATGCAGTCGGCCTGGCTCCTGGGCGAGAACCCGGACCCGACCGAGGCGGAGATCCGCGAAGGGATCTCCGGCAACCTGTGCCGCTGCACGGGCTACGTGAACATCGTCAAGGCAGTCCAGCAGGCAGCGACGGAGCTGCGGGCGGCGGAAGCCGAGCCCGAGCCCGCCGCGGCGACCGCCTGAGCCCCGGAGGAGACGACGATGACGACGGAGGCACAGGCGCCGACCACGACCGCCGAGGTCAGCGGCATGGGCCACTCGATGAAGCGCAAGGAAGACCCGCGCTTCATCCGGGGCAAGGGCCAGTACATCGAGGACGTCACGCTCCCGAACATGGTCTGGATGGACATCGTCCGGAGCCCGTACGCCCACGCCAGGATCAAGTCCATCGATGCGAGCGAGGCCCTGGCGATGCCGGGCGTGCTCGCGGTCATCACCGGCAAGGACCTCGAGGCTGCCGGCCTGCACTGGATGCCCACGCTCGCGGGCGATAAGCAGATGGTGCTGCCGGTCGACACGGTGATGTACCAGTCCCAGGAGGTCGCCGCGGTCATCGCGCTGACGCGCTACCAGGCGGCCGACGCGATCACGGCCGTCAACGTCGACTACGAGCCGCTCGAGGTGGTCGTCGACCCGTTCAAGGCCCTCGAGGCCGACGCACCCGTGCTGCGGCCCGACCGCGGCCCGGACAAGGCGAACAACCACATCTGGCACTGGGAGTCCGGCGACAAGGCCGCGGCCGACGCGGCGCTGGCGGCGTCCGATCGCATCATCCCCATCGACGTGTACATCCCCAGGATCCACGTCGCATCGATCGAGACCTGCGGCTGCATCGCCGACTATGACGCCGTCAACGGCCATCTCGACTTCCACGTCACGAGCCAGGCGCCCCACGCCTACCGGACGGTCATCAGCCTTGTCTCCGGCATCCCCGAATCCTCGATCCGGGTCAAGACCCACGACATCGGCGGCGGGTTCGGCGGCAAGGTGCCGGTGTACCCGGGCTACGTGATCGCGATCGTCGCCTCGCTGACGCTTGGCCGGCCGGTCAAGTGGATCGAGGACCGCTCGGAGAACCTCCAGGCCGACTCGTTCGCCCGGGACTACCACGTTCACGCGGAGCTCGGCCTCAGCAACGACGGCACCATGACCGGCCTTCGGGTCAAGACGCTGGCCGACCACGGCTACGCCGATGCCGCAGCCGACCCCAGCAAGTACCCCGCCGGCCTGTTCAACGTGATCACCGGCAGCTACGACGTGCCGGCGGCCTTCGTCGAGGTCGACGCGGCCTACACGAACAAGCCCCCGGGCGGCGTCGCGTA
>DATDJA010000353.1:0-4521 GCA_036520795.1 Candidatus Limnocylindrales bacterium | reverse complement strand
GGTCAGCGCTTCGAGTGGTGGAGCGCCCTGGGGCCCGTGACCTCGAGCCGCGGGTTCGGTCCGGGCGGGTTCATCGCGGGCAATCACACCGAGCCGACCGGCGCCCTCGGCGGCGGGATGTGCTCGAGCTCGACGACCCTGTTCAACGCCGCGCTCCGCGCCGGGCTGCGCATGGGCGCCCGCTCGAATCACAAGTACTACATCTACCGCTACCCGCTGGGCCTCGACGCGACCGTCTCGAAGCTCGCCGGCGGCGGTGGCCAGACGATGTCGTTCACCAACGACATGAAGCACCCGATCGTGATCCGCAGCTACCGCTACACCGCTGGTGGCCTCGGCTGGGTCCGCTACGAGATCTGGGGCATCCCCGACGGACGGCGGGTCAGCATCTCCAAGCCGTCGGTCGCCAACCGCGTCCAGGCGACGACGAGGACCGAATACGTCAGCACGCTCCCGCGCGGCGTCAAGGAGCAGACCGAGTACCCCGCGGACCAGATGGACGTCTCGGTCACCCGCGTCGTGCGCAATCGCAACGGGGGCATCATCCACCGGGACATCTGGCGCACCCACTACGTGCTCTGGAACGGCGTCGTCCAGATCGGACGCTGACGGGCCCCGGCCCGGCAGTAGACTGGCCGGGCCGCCGGGGTGATCCCGGTCGATCTGGATCGAGGGCGAGATGCCGGGGATCATCCCGCGCTGGGAATGGCGGACGTTCGGGAGCCGCTACGGAATCGCTGAGTCGAGGTTCGCTGCGCTGACGCCCACGGGCGTGCAGGAAAGTGACGAGCTGTACCTCGTCGGCGGCGCCGGCGACAACGTGAAGGTCCGCGACGACCTCATGGACATCAAGGTCCTGCGCGAGACCGACGCGGATGGCCTCGAGCGCTGGGAGCCGGTCATGAAGGCAGCCTTTCCGCTGCCTGCCGCCGATGTCGGCCGGGTGTTCGAGTCGCTCCGCCTGGCGGCGCCCGACCTCGCTCGAGAGGCGTACACGCTCGACCAGTTCGTCGACGAGCTCGTGGCACCGTCGGGCACGCTCCGCGCGGTGAAGGTGCACAAGCGCCGCGTCCGCTACAAGGTCGGCGGCTGCACCTCCGAGGTGTCCGACGTCACCGTCGACGGCATCGCGAGCCGCACGATCGCGATCGAGTCCGAGGATGCGGCCGCGGTCGTGGCTGCCGTGCGCTCGGTGGGCCTCGACGGGTTCCACAACATGAGCTATCCGGTCGGCCTGCGGGCGGTCCTCGAGGGGCAGCCGGAGCGATATGCGGTGCTCGACGTCGGGACCAACTCGATCAAGTTCTACGTCGGCGAGCGTCGCGCGGGTGGCGGCTGGACACGTGTCGTTGACCGGGCCGAGATCACCCGCCTGGGCGAGGGACTCCGCGAGAACGGCCGGATCTCGCCGGAGGCACAGGAACGATCAATCACCGCGATCACCGGGATGGTTGACGAGGCGACGCGCGAGGGCGCCCGCGCCATCGTGGGAGTCGCAACGGCCGGCCTTCGGATGGCCGCCAACTCGGACGACGTCGTGCAGGCGGTCAAGGCGTCGACGGGACTCGAGATCGAGGCCATCCCCGGCGACGAGGAGAGTCGCCTGGCGTTCCTCGCCGTCAAGGTCGGCCTCGGCCTGGCCGACGCCTCGCTCGTCGTCTTCGATACGGGTGGCGGCAGCACCCAGGTGACCTTCGGGCACGGTGATGCTGTGGACGAACGGTTCAGCGTCGAGGTCGGGGCGGTCAGGCTGACGGAGCAGTTCGGGCTGGGAGCGGCCCTGTCGCGCGAGGCGCTAGACCGGGCGCTCGCGGCGATCGCGACCGAGCTCGTCCGGGTCGACGGCCACGGGGTTCCGGACGTTCTCGTCGGCATGGGCGGCGCCGTGACCAACATCGCCGCGGTGATGCATGGCATGGCGACCTACGATCCGGACCGTATCCAGGGCAGCGTGATCGACCGCGCCGAGATCGAGCGCCAGATCGAGCTGTACCGCACCCGCGACGTTGACGCGCGCCGGGAGATCGTGGGCCTCCAGCCAAAGCGCGCAGACGTGATCCTGGCGGGGGCGTGCATCGTGCGCACCCTCATGGACAAGGTCGGCCGTGACGCACTCACGGTGAGCGACCGCGGGCTGCGACACGGGGTGTTCGTCGAGCGATTCGGCGGCTGACGGCCGAAGGAGGGAGAACCCATGGCGACGCGCGCGAACAACCTGCCGTCGAGCGACATCGAGCTGATCGCGCTGCTCAAGGCGATGAAGGCCTCCGACACCGTCGAGCTCAAGATGACCGTTCTCAGCGAGGAGCACCACGCGACGGTCGGCAGCCTGCCCATCGACCCGGTGGAGGCGCAGCCGCGCCAGGTGTTCTTCTTCGACACGCCGGACCTCCAGCTGAACAGGGCGGGTGTCGTCGCGCGGGCGCGGCGGATCCAGGGTGGGCGAGGGGACACGGTCATCAAGCTCCGGCCCGTGGTCCCGGAGGAGCTTCCCGAAGAGTTGCGGAAGTCGCCCGCGTTCAACGTCGAGGTCGACGTGCTGCCGGGCAACCACGGGATCTGCTCGGCGTCGCTCAAGGGACGTGTGACGGGCGAGTCGATCCGCGACGCCGTTCACGGCGACTTCCCCTTGCGCAAGCTGTTCACGAAGGACCAGAAGGCGTTCTACAAGGAGCACGCGCCCGAGGGCATCGAGCTCGACGCGCTGCAGGTCCTGGGGCCGACCTTCGTCATGAAGTCCGTGTTCATCGCCGACGAGCTGGGCCGCCGCGTTGTCGCCGAGCTGTGGCTGTACCCGGATGGCTCGCGGATCCTCGAGCTGTCGACGAAGTGCCTGCCCAACGAGGCGTTCCAGGTGGCCGCCGAGAGCCGCGCCTATCTCGCCTCGCGCGGCATCACGGTCGAGATCGGCGCGCAGCAGACCAAGACCAAGACGGCGCTCGAGTTCTTCAGCGCGCACCTGCTCGCCGGGGCCGACGCGGACCCCGTCGACGACGCCCTGGGCGCCATCGGCTCCGGCGCGGCGGGCCACGCGACCAGGCCAGAGGACGACGAGGACGACGACGTGCTGCGGGTGCCCGAGGTGTTCGTCGAGCTGGACGACGAGGACGACGCGGTCGCAGCTACGGGCTAGCCGGCGTCGGCCGGAGGGATCGACAGGTGGCAGACAATGCGACCACGGAGCGCCCTGTGGCCTGACGTTGTCGACCAGGGCGCCGCCAGGGGGTGGATCGCCATGCGCCACGGGTCCGAGAGCTTCTTCATCCAGGGCGAGGGTCTGGTCACCACCGAGGTCGGCGGGCGCAGGGGCTTGGACACCGACCCGGTCAACGTGTCCGAGACGCCCAGCGCGGGCGCTCCGAAGCTGCTCGCCGCCGACGAGGCACCGCCGTTCCGGTTCTCGCGGGTCGGCCCCAAGGGAACCCCGCTGGCAGCGGCCGTGATCCGCAAGGTCGCCCGCGCGATGGTGGTGGAGGGCGGCGGCAACGGGAACATCCCGGCCGGGTACACCTACCTCGGCCAGTTCATCGACCACGACCTGACCATGGACCGGACGACCGTGATGCTCGGGGACGACGTCCGTCCGGTCGACATGCTGCAGGGCCGGTCGCCGCGACTGGACCTCGACTCGCTGTACGGCAACGGCCCGAGTGACGCGGGGTCCGAGAAGTTCTACGCGGCCGACGGGCTCCACCTCAAGACGGGATCGACCATCGCGACCCCGCCGTTCGGCGCCAAGGCCGGGCACGACCTGCCTCGCGCCGGGACCGGGTCGAGCAAGAAGGCCAAGCGGGCCGCCCTGATCGCCGACCCGCGCAACGACGAGAACCTGATCGTCGCCCAGACCCACCTCGCGCTGATCCATTTCCACAACCGCGTGCTGGACAAGCTGCCCGCGTCGGTCCCGGACTCGAAGCGCTTCACCCGGGCGCGCAAGAAGGTCAGCCTCCACTACCAGTGGCTGATCCGCCATGACTTCCTGCCGCGGATCTGCAGCGCGTCGGTTCTCGACGACGTGTTCACCAACGGCCGCAAGCTGGTCGAGCCCGCCGCGTCACCGGACTCCGTGCCGACCATGCCCGTCGAGTTCTCGGTGGCCGCGTTCCGCCTTGGCCACAGCATGGTCCGGCCGACCTACAACTGGAACCGCGAGTTCTCGGGCAGCAACGGGCTGCTGGAGTACATGTTCGACTTCTCCGGCCTGGGCGGCACCCTGGGCGGTGAGGTCCGGCTGATCACCAGCTGGGTCGCCGACTTCCGGCGGATGTACGACTTCGCGGCCGGCGGCCACCCGAACCTGGAGCCCGCGACCAACGTGAACCGCGCCCGCCGGATCGACACCCGGGTCACCGATCCGCTCGGGCACCTGCCGCCGAGCACGTTCGGTGGACCCGGGTCGATCCCGTTCAACGATCTGCGCCGGAACCTCGCGTTCCGCAACCTGACCCGCGGGGTGATGGTCAAGCTCGCGAGCGGGCAGCAGATGGCCGCGAAGCTCAACGGCCTGGGGGTCGCGGTGAC
>DATDJA010000352.1:0-6871 GCA_036520795.1 Candidatus Limnocylindrales bacterium | reverse complement strand
GATGGCGCACGCGTCGCCGTTGTCGGCGAAGTCGCCGATCCACACGTTGCCGTTGAAGCCGACGGCCCACGGGACCTCGAGGCCCTCCGTCGGCCAGGCGGCGAGGATGTCGCCGGTCGCCTGGAGCTTCGGTGGCACGCGGACGGCGGGCCGGTTGGCACCACGCGTATCCCGCGCGAGCGGCGCGACCTTGGCGATCGACCTGGGCGTCGCGCTGCCGGCGAGGCTTGGCGCGCCGGCGATGTTGGCCTCATCGACCTCGAACGTGAGGGGGATTTGGCCATTCTTGTTGGTCAGCGTGATCTTGCCGGTGTCCTTGTTGCCCTTGGTCATGACGAAGGTCAGGTCACCGGCCTTGATCCGACCATGCGTGACGCGCTGGCGCAGCCGCGCGTCGACACCCGTCGTGGTCGTGGCGGGGGTCACCAGCTGGTTGCGGGTGACCGAGGTGTAGCCGTCCTTGCTGAACTCGAGCGGCCATGTCCCGCCCGGACCCAGCAGCGAATAGGCTCCGTCACCGTCGGTGGTGACGGACACGTCGAGGGGCGAGCCGTCCCACTGGCTGTGGAGGGTGACGTCGGCATCGGCGAGCGGTTCGTCGGTGTCCGCGTCGGTCACGGTGCCCTCGAGGGCACCCCACTCGCCGGGGAGCGGCACCGTCAGCGTCACGTCGACCGTGACGTTGCGCGGCTTGGGTGCGTTGGTCCGGAAGACGACGGTGGCCTTGTGCTCGCCGGGCGCGAGGTTCGGGTCGCCGATCGTGAGGGTCACGTCCGCTGTGTCGCCCTCGTCGAGCGTCCCGTCCGTCGGGCTCTCCGACAGCCACGAGACGTCCGTGAAGAACCCGGAGGCGATGCCGTTGGCGGCGTCCTCCCAGAACTCGACGCCGTCGGGGACGCCGTCGTTGTCGAGATCTGCGTCGTTGCTGGCGTCGACCCAGCCCTTGAACGCGGTGCGCTCTTCGTTGGCGATGACGAGCGACGCCAGGCCGTCGTCAGGGCCCGGGGTCGTGTAGCCGGCCAGCGCCTCGGCACCGGCGAGCGGATCGCCCGCCTGGCCGTAGATGCCGTAGCCCATCGCCGCCTGATCGGACGGCTCGGGGGCCTCCTCGGGGAAGGTGAAGATCGGATGGTCCGGCTGCCACCAGTACACGGGCGCCGGCTCGTCGAACACGCTCTCGGAGAACGAGAACCCGAGCGTCTCGAACAGCGGATGGCTGGGATCGAACTCGACCACGTAGGTCCCGAAGATCAGCCGGCCGCCGTTGACGACGTAGGCGTTGAGCGCATCGAACAGCGCGAAGTCGGGGCCCCAGGCCTCGTCGGCGAAGATCACCAGGTCCCAGCTGCCCGACTCGAGGTCACTCGCGAAGCCGTCGAAGTCGGCGTCGTAGTGGGCCGTGTACGACAGGCCGAGGCGCTGGAGCGCCTGGTCGACGTACGTGTCCGGCGCCGCGTGGACGGCGTCGTCCGCGTAGACGAGGATCGACATGTCGGCCGAGGGGTTGGCGGCGGTCCACGTGTATGAGCGGGGGTGCGCAAGCGCCGTCCCACCGCCGTTGCGGGTCGCCTGGATCGCGGGCTTGTTGCCCTGGGTGAAGACGCCGTGGCCATTGACGGTCGGTTCGATGACCGGAGGCGTCGAGCCGCCGCTGCGTTCCTTGGCCTCCCAGTCGAGCGGTGCGCTGCCGTCGTTGCCGAGCGTCACGTGCGCGTCCACCGGGTCGGAACCGAGTTCGAGCACGACCTCGACGGTGTCGGGGTCGACGGTCGGGACGGGCGCCTCGAGCGAGACGTCGCGAGTCAGCTCGTCGCCATCGGCGATCGAGAGGCCCTGGGTCTCCGTCACGTAGCCCGAGGCGGAGAAGGTCAGGTCGTAGTCACCCGGATAGAGCCGCAGCGAGTAGCTGCCGTCGGCGGCCGTCGTCGTCGACCCGAGTCCCGGGGATGCCGAGACGGTCGCGCCGGCGATCGGCTCGTCGTCGTTGGCATCCGTGACGGTGCCGCCGACGATGCCCGTGGGCACGACCTCGTAGCGATAGGCGGTGTTGGCGGTGACCAGCGAGTCGGAGAACGAGAACTCGAGGGCATCGGTGCCGTCTGCGTCCTCGATGCCGATCGTGGAGCCGCGGCCGTCACCGGGGTTGGCGTCGTTGTTGCCGTACAGGATGTCGACGGTCTCGCCGATCTCGTACAGCTTGATCTCGATGTCGACGGTTGACGTCGCGCCCCGGACCGAGACGTCGTTCATCTCGATCACGAAGGCTCGGTTGCCCGGCGAGCCGACGGTCGCGTACGAGATCTGGCCATCGCCGACCACGTACAGGTCACGCCACAGGGCATAGACGGCGCCGTTGGGCGTCGACTCCGAGGGGATCGGACTCGGGAACGCGTTGAACAGGTCTGCGCCGCCGAACGTGAGGTAGCCGTTGTCGGAGATGAAGACCTGGTTGTAGCCGACGCCGTAGAAGTCGAACGTGAATGGCAGGTTGAGCCGGCCGGCGAAGTCATCGCCGAACAGGGAAGTGTCCGTCGTCGCATCGACCCACTCGAGGTCGACCGTGCGGCAGCCGTGGCCGAATGTGTCGAGCTTGCGCCCGAGCGCGAAGTCCAGGTCGACGTCATCGTCGACGATCTCCACGCCGTCCTCGACGACGCTCTCCGTGCAGCCGCCCGCGGAGGCGCGCACCGAGTACGTCCCGATGGGCAGGTTCAGGGTGTAGTCGCCCGAGCCGTCGGCGATCGCCGGGGCGACGGGCGTCCCGAGCGCGGCCACCGCGGCGCCCGAGAGGGGGGAGCCGTCCTCCGAGGCCCGAACGGTGCCGGTGAGGTTGAACCGCGGCAGCGCCGTGAGCGCGAAGTCGACGGTGGTCGTGTTGTCGGTCGTGATCTCGACGCCGGCCTCGAGACCGGTCGCGTAGCCGAACGCGTCGGCCGTCACGTCGTAGGTGCCGGCCGCGAGGAAGATCTCATAGTGGCCGTCGCTGTCCGCGGTGACGCTGAAGTCGCGATCCGTTCCGGCCGCCGTGACGCGCGCGCCCGAGACCGGGTCGCCGGAATCGTCGTCGGTGACGTCACCGGCCAGCGTGCCGCCGGTGGCGAGGAGATCGACCGCTGCCTTGGCGTCGATGCGGCCGTCGCCGTAGACGTTGTTCGGGTCGCCGTCGTCGTCGCCGCCGCAGGTCGTGTCGATGCGGTCGACGGCCGTCGCGCGGATCGCGTCGGTCGTGGCGGTGTAGGCGTTCGGAGCCCCGATCAGGGCAGGGGTGGCCGACAGCAGGAGGGCGATGGTGCCCGACGTGTGCGGGGCCGCCATGGAGGTGCCGGAGAATGACTCGTAGCCGTCGCCCGGGACGCTCGAGACGACGTCCACGCCAGGGGCGCTGATGTCAGGATTGACCTTGCCGTAGCCGGACGGGCCGCGGCCCGAGAAGTCGGCGATGTTGTCGTCGATGTCGGTCGCGCCGGCGCTGAAGACCTCGTTGAAGTCGCCCGGCGAACCGCCGTCACCGCAGGCGTCGCCCGGGTTGCCGGACGAGAACACCGGGATGATCCCGGCCGCGCGCCAGGCATTGACGGTCGCGTGGTAGAACTCGTCGCCGGGGCCGCCGCCCCACGAGTTGTTGACGATGTCGGGGCGCTTCGACGGGTCGGGGTTGGCGCCGTTGCTGTCGGTCGGGGCCAGGATCCACTGGCCGGCCGACAGGAGCGACTCCTCGGTGCAGTCGAACTCCTCGCAGCCCTTGGCCGCGATCCACGTGGCGGCCGGAGCGACGCCGATGTCCGGCGTGAACGGGCCGGGGCCGTCGCCGCCGACCATCGTGCCCATCGTGTGGGTGCCGTGTCCCGCGTTGTCGCACGGCTCGTCGCCGCAGATGCCGGTCGGGTCCCACCAGTTGTAGTCGTTGGTGAAGGTGCCGTCGCCGTTGTTGCCGCGGTAGTGGTCGACGAGGGCCGGGTGCGTGAAGTCGACGCCCGTGTCGACGTTCGCGACCACGACGCCCTGGCCGAGGATGCCCTCGGCCCAGGCCTCGGGTGCACGGATCTTCTCGACGCCCCACTCGGGATCGCCGACCACCGCGAGGACCGCGGCGTTCATCTCGACGGGCTTGACCAGGGGATACGTCCGCAGCGCTCGGACGCGGGTGACGCCCTTGAGCTTGGCGAACTGCTTCGCGAGCTTCGCGTCGCCCTTGACGACCAGCTGGTTGAGCAGCCAGTAGCTCCGGGCCTTGGCGCCGGACTTCTTCGCCAGCGCGAGACCGGCCGCCTGCGACTGCTTCGCCGTCGTCGTGAGCGCATCGAGCACGGCGCGACCGCGCTTGACAAAGCCCTTGGTCTTCGCCGCGCCGTCGAGGTCGGCCTTGGCGGCGAACTGGACGACGAAGCGATCAGTCGACTCGGCGTTGAGCGCCGCGACGAGGCCCTTCGCGATCGGTGCCGAGGCGGTGCCGCCGCCTGGCGACGCACCGGCGGTGGGCGCGGCGAGCGCCCCACCTGCCTGGACGATCAGGAGCGCGAATGCGGCCAAGACCGCGAGCTGGCGACGCGCCACGGCGAGACCCTCCTCGAACCGCCCGGACAAGCGCATTCCATGACGTGGGTCAGCAGGCCGGGCACGACGACCAAACCAGAGGCAGCGGGGGACCGGAGCGTACACCGCCGCGCAAGCGAAGGAACGCCCAACCTGCGCGATTTGTTGCGCCGGCCCCTGCGCACGCGTCGCGCGGCCTCGGGCTATGCTCGGGCGCGTTCCGATGACCTCGACCGTCGCCCGTCTCCGCGGCATCCACCCGGGCTGGATTCTCGTCGTCCTCGACCTCGTCGCCCTGGCCATCGCCGGATACCTGGCGAGCGTCGAGCTGGGCGGCGGCGTCCCGTACTGCGGGGCCCTGCACGGTTGCGAGACGGTCGCCCAGAGCGAGTACTCGCGGATCGCCGGGATCCCCGTGGCGGTCTACGGCGTCGTCGCGTCGCTGGTGCTGCTCGCCCTGGCCCTCGCCTGGATCCGCACCGACCGGGCCGTGCTGCTCGACCTCAGCTACGGGCTGTCGCTCATCGGGGTCCTGTTCGAGGCGTACTTCGTGTTCCTGCAGGTGTTCGTGATCCACGCGCTGTGCATCTGGTGCTCCGCGTACGGCCTCACGATGGTCGCGCGGCTGGGGGTCACCTGGTGGGCCAGGCGCTCACGTGGGAGGGACGCCGGCCGCACGCCTTGAGCGTCGGCGTCAGCCGCGGGGAGGCCCGGCCACGATCCGTGCTCGGAGGCTCTCGACGCCGGCCGCCGACCAGTCCGACTCGATCCACCAGGTGGCGCCGGCAGCTTCGTGGGCACGGGTGATGGCCGCGGCAGCGTCCGGATCGTCGCCGGGTGTCACCCCGTCGACCACGATCTCGAACGGGCGGTCGCGGAGGTCGGCGGGCCGCTCGCGGCGCAGCCAGTCGACGATCGGCGGCAGGACCTCGGGTCCCGTGGCGGGGTCACCCTCGGGTCCCAGCGCCTGGACGACGATCCCGTCCCAGCGCGCGGCCCGGCGCATCGAGCGCTCGTGCGGCCAGGCCCCCACCACCCAGACGGGGATCCGCGGCCGCTGGACCGGCCGGGGTTGGAAGGTCATCGGCCCGAACCGGTAGTGCTCTCCCTCGAACGCGAACGGCTCACCCGACTCGAGGCCGTTGAGGATGGCGAGCGTCTCGTCGAGCCGGCGGGCGCGAACTCCGGGCGACGTGTCCTCGCCCACGTTCCCGAAGCCGGCATCGTCGAGCGCGCCGAGACCCACCGGGAGCACGAGGCGGCCGTTCGAGAGCAGATCGAGCGAGATGGCCTCCCGGGCCAGCTTCCACGGCCTGCGGCGGGAGGGCGCGAACACGATCGCGCCGAGGATGACGCGCTGGGTCCGCATCGCCATCGCGGCCAGCACGATCCACGGGTCGTACATCGGAACCGGTCCGATCGCGATCGCGTCGAACGTGAAGACGCCGTCCCAGCCGGCCGCCTCCGCATCGGCCGCCAGCTCGGCGGCGGTCCGGGGGTCGCCGGTCGTGAGCACGATGCCGTAGCGCATCGTCAGATCATCACCGAGTCGACGTCGCGGCGCGGCGGTCACCGTCGGGCTGCTGATCGGGTACCTCGCCTGGCGAGCCTGGCAGGCGGTCGTGGCCCGGTCCGAGCGGCCTGCCTGATTCGGGCCGTTGCGCCCGACGCCCGGAATCGATTGAACTGCGAGACTGGGTCTGATCGACCACGCCGGTCGACCCGCTCGAGGCCGTCGATGCGAACCCGGATTGCCCTGCTGCTGCTCATGCTCGCGGTCGTTGCCGCGTGCGCCGGGCCGCGCGGCAGCCGCAGCGGCGTCGTCTCGGTCGGCGACGCCTGGGCCCGACCCGGGGCCGCGGGCGCGACCAGTGCGGCCTACCTGCGGATCACGAACGGCACCCCTGACGGCGACACGCTGGTCGGCGCGTCGACGCCGGCCGCGACGACGGCATCGATCCACCAGACGGTCACCGACGACAGCGGCATGACGGGGATGCACGCGGCGACGCTGACCGTCCCCGCGGGCGAGACGGTGGCCCTCGAGCCCGGCGGCTACCACGTGATGCTGACCGGGCTGGCGGCCGACCTCGCGCCGGGATCGGAGATCCAGCTCACGCTGACCTTTGAGCGGGCAGGCCCGCTCGTCGTGCCCGTCCAGGTTCGCGGGAGCTGAGGGCGCGATGGCCCGTCCTGGGGACACCGTGCCAGACCCGCGTCCCGCGCCGGTCGACCGGCGGGCGCTCCTGGCCGGCGGGATCGTGCTGCTCGGGTTCGCCTTCGTCGCGGCGAGCCTGTTCGGCCTCGTGCTGCTCGCGCGCAACGACACCGCGACGGC
>DATDJA010000351.1:0-2241 GCA_036520795.1 Candidatus Limnocylindrales bacterium | reverse complement strand
CCGGCGGGCGTCGTCGTCGGCCTCGTGGCGTTCAGCGACGCGGGGATCGCGGTCCACGCGCCGACCAGCGACCAGGCCGACATCCTGGGCGCCATCGACCGCCTCACACCCGCCCGCGGCACGTCGGTCGGGCAGGGGCTGCTGTCCGCGCTCGACGCGATCGAGAAGGCGAGGGCCGACACGCCCGCCGACACCTACAGCAACCGGTCGGCGGCGCCGTCCGAGACGTTCGCCCCGGTCGACCCCGCCAGCGACGCGTCGACGGTCATCGTCCTGCTGAGCGACGGCGAGAACAACGAGGACCCGGATCCCCTCGAGATGGCCCAGGAGGCCGCGGATCGCGGGATCCGGATCGTGACCATCGGCGTGGGCAGCGCGGGCGGCGCTGACCTCGACCTCGACGGTTTCAAGGTCCACACCCAGCTCGATGAGGCGACCCTCCCCCAGATCGCCGAGATGACCGGCGGCTCGTACCACGCCGCCGACGATCCCGACGGCGTCGAGGCCATCTACACGGACCTCCAGCCACGTCTCGTCCTGCGCAGCGAGCCGCTCGAGGTCACAGCGCTGTTCGCCGCGCTCGGGCTGGCGCTGCTGTTCGCGGGCAGCGTGATGTCCCTCGCGTGGGCGGGGAGGCTGCCGTGACGTTCCTGTGGCTGGGGCTGCTCGCGCTCGTCCTCGTCGTCCCGATCCTGATCGGGATCTACGTGTGGAGCCAGCGCCGGCGGCGACCGACCGCGGCCCGCTATTCCAGCCTGTCGTTGATCCGGGCGGCGATGCCCGGCGCATCGCGCCTGCGCCGCCACCTCCCGTTCGCGCTGTTCGCGGCCGGCCTCGCGGCCCTGGTGATCTCACTCGGCCGGCCGGTCGTCGTGCTCAGCGTTCCAGCGAACCAGGCCACGATCATCCTCGCGATGGATGTGTCGGGGAGCATGTGCTCGACGGACATCGATCCGACCCGCCTCGAGGCGGCCGAACAGGCGGCGATCGGCTTCGTGACCAGCCAGGCGTCGGGGTCGGAGATCGGCCTCGTTGCGTTCAGCGGGCTCGCCGCGGTGATCGAGCCGCCGACCAGCGACCAGCAGGCGCTCGTGGACGCGATCCGTAGCCTCACCACCGGCCGCCGGACCGCGATCGGCAGCGGGATCCTGGCCTCGATCGACGCGATCGCCGAGGTGGACCCCAACGTCGCCCAGGCCGACCTCCCCGGCCGCCCGGGCACGCCCCCGGAGCCCGTGGTCGAGGGCGCGTACGTGCCGGACATCGTCGTGCTGCTGACCGACGGGGCGAACAACGCCGGGACCCCGCCGGCCGAGGCGGCGCAGCAGGCCGTCGACCGCGGGGTGCGCGTCTACACGATCGGGTTCGGGTCGGCTGCGGGCGGTGAGCTGGAGCCCAACTGCCGGCAGCAGTTCATCGGCCGCGAGCCGGCGGGCGCCGGTGGGTTCGGTGGCGGCGGCTTCGGTGGTGGCGGCGGCCAGGGCGGGTTCCGGCGCGGCATCGACGAGGAGACGCTGCGCTCCGTGGCCGACCTCACGGGCGGCGAGTACTACCCGGCCGAGAGCGCCAGCGAGCTCGAACAGGTGTTCCGCGACCTGCCGACGACGACGATCACGAGGGCCGAGCCGGTCGAGGTCAGCGCGGGGTTCGTCGCCCTCGGGGGGCTGCTCGCGGGGTTCGCGCTGCTGCTCGGCCGCGCCTGGCGCCCGCTGCCGTAGGTCGCCGGGGATCGATTCCCCGCTGGGCGCGGCCATGGCGCCGGTCATGGCTGGCAGGCAACGCTTTCGCGTCCAACGCCCATCGGGGACCGCCCTCAGCGTACGTTCGTGCCTGGCAGGCATGGATCTGGCTGGAAGCCGGTCGAATCCAGGGCATTGGGCCTGGTTCTGTTGTCTGCCAGGCACAGATCGGACCGGAGCGGGGCCGTAGGGAGGCGTTGGGCCCGATTGTCCTGCCTGGCAGGCCACCGGGAGCCGGCGCGTCACGCCCTCCACGGCGTTGATCGAACCTTTCGCGCTCCCGAACGCACATCATGGGTGACGCGACACCGATGATGCCGCGCACACTTGGAGGGCGAGTGTGGATCGGACGCTCGTCGAAGCGGCACGATCGGGCGATGCGGCGGCCTTCGACGCCCTCGCTCGTGACGTTGCCGACGGCCTGTTCGCGATTGCGCATCGGATCCTGCGCGACACGGACCGGGCCGAGGACGCCGTCCAGCAAACCCTCGTTGCCACCTGG
>DATDJA010000350.1:0-9720 GCA_036520795.1 Candidatus Limnocylindrales bacterium | reverse complement strand
CCTCGCTGTGGGCGCGCGGCGAGCGCGTGTCGGCGGCGCCGACCGCCGGCGACGGAACCGTGACCCGCGACGTCGCCGACGGCTGGCGAGCGATCCTGCTGCGGCGCCCGCGCTGGCGGGCCGAGCGCGAGATCCGCCTCGAGTCGGCGACGGGCGATTGGCCCGCCGCGGCGCTGGCCGAGCTCGGCGAGCCGGAGCCGGGCAGGGTCGTGGTCGACCTGGTCGGTGTCGATGCGCGGCCGGGCGCCAACCGGCCGCCGGCGCTGGCGATCGAGCGGCGCGACGGCGGACCCGGCCCGACCCTCGAGGCGGCGCTCGGCAGGCTTCCGGCATGGCTGCTGATCGGCCGGAGGTTCCGCCGGGCGTCGTAGGGCGGGTCGCCTTCAGGGGTCCGAATGAAGGCACCCTGAGTCAAAACGACAAGCAGGCTTGACACTTGCGGTCAGGCGTCCCTACAGTTGCCCCGTCAACCGAACCGCCCCCGAGTTCTCCCCGCTCGGCGGCACCCACGACGCGTCTGGAGCTGCGCCGCGCCATGCTCGCCAACTACCTGATCGGACTGCGTGAGGGCCTCGAGGCGGCGCTCGTCATCGGGATCCTGCTGGCATACCTCGTCAAGATCGAACGGCGAGACCTCCTGCCCGCGGTCTGGCTCGGCGTCGCGGCCGCGGTCGGCATCTCGATCGCCTTCGGGGCGCTGCTCACGTTCGGTCCCAGCACGTTGACCTTCGAGGCGCAGGAGGCCATCGGCGGCACGCTCTCGATCATCGCCGTCGCGCTGATCACCTGGATGATCTTCTGGATGGCCCGGATGGCCCGCTACATCAAGGCGGACCTGCACGCGAAGCTCGACGGCGCGATCAACGCCGGCGCCGGCGCCGTGTTCGTCGTCGCGATCCTCGCGGTCGGCCGTGAGGGACTCGAGACCGCCCTGTTCCTGTGGGTCGGCGCCAAGGCGGCCCAGACGACGTCGGCGGGGCCGCTGATCGGCGCCGCCCTCGGCCTCGCAACGTCGTTCGTGATCGGCTGGGCCATCTACCGCGGCGCGCTCAAGCTCAATCTCCGGACGTTCTTCGCCTGGACCGGCCTGTTCCTGATCGTCATCGCCGCGGGCGTGCTCGCCTACGGGATCCACGACCTCCAGGAGGCCGGGATCCTGCCGGGCCTCAACAACCTCGCCTTCGACGTGTCGGCCACGATCCCGCCAGGGAGCATCCTCGGTACGACCCTCAAGGGCATCTTCAACTTCTCGCCGGCCACGACCTGGCTCGAGCTGATCGCCTGGGTCGCATACATCGTGCCGGTCACGATCCTGTTCGTCCGGCTCGTCTGGGGCTCGGCCCCGCCGACGCGCACCGATGCGCCCGGCAAGGTGACGACCACCGCCTGAACCCCGGCCGGACCCCGCCGCGGTCCGGCGCCCAGCCCAACCCCACTCACCCCCACCGGAGGCTCGATGTCCCGCCAGATCGCCGTCCCCGCCCCGCGCTCGCTCGTCGCGCTCGCGCTCGTCGCCGTGCCGCTGGCGGCAGGCTGTGTGTCGAACTCGCCGACCGGCGGCGCCATCGACGTGGAGTCGACCGCGACCGAGTGCAAGGTGGCCAGCGGCCAGGCGCCGTCGGGCAACCTCACGTTCAAGGTCAAGAACAGCGGCGACGAGGTCACGGAGTTCTACCTCCTGGGCGAGGACGGGCTGCGGGTCATCAGCGAGGTCGAGAACATCGGGCCGGGTCTCACCCGCGATCTCGTGGTCCAGGCCCGTCCCGGCACCTACTTCACGGCGTGCAAGCCGGGCATGGTCGGGGATGGCCTTCGCGCGGCGTTCACCGTCACCGACTCGGGCAAGTCGATCGGCCCTGCCGGCGACGTCGCCAAGCAGCTCAAGGACGCCGAGGCCGCATACGTCGCCTACGTCAAGGACCAGTCGGGAGCCCTGATCTCCGCGACCGAGGCGTTCGCAGACTCGTACACCAAGGGCGACGACGATGCAGCTCGGACGGCCTATGCGCCCACCCGCGTCCATTGGGAGCGCATCGAGCCAGTCGCCGAATCGTTCGGGGACCTCGATCCGCTCCTCGACGCCCGCGAGGCGGACCTCGCCGAGGGCGAGACCTGGAGCGGCTGGCACATGATCGAGAAGGACCTCTGGCCGCCGACGCCCGACGCGAACGGCGGGACCGCGTACGTGCCGCTCACCACCGCCGAGCGTGCGGCGGCGGCGAAAGACCTCGTGACCTACACCCAGCAGCTCGTCGACAAGGTCAACGCCCCCGACTTCACGTTCGAGGCGTTCCAGATCTCCAACGGCGCCAAGGAGCTGCTCGACGAGGTCGCCAGCGGCAAGGTGACCGGCGAGGAGGAGATCTGGTCGCACACCGACCTGTGGGACTTCCAGGCCAATGTCGACGGCGCGAAGGTGGCCTTCGAGGGTCTCAAGGACGTCGCGCAGGCCGAGGACCCGGAGCTCACCGCGACCCTGACCCAGCGCTTCGACGCCCTCAACGCCCTGCTCGCCAAGCACGGCTCGATCGAAAAGGGCTTCACCCTCTACGATGCGCTGTCCGCAGCCGAGATCCAGGAGCTGGCCGCGGCGGTGGATGCCCTGAGCGAGCCGCTGTCCCGCCTGACCACCACCATTACCAGCGCCGGCTGAACGTAGGCGCGCCCGAGGACCCCATGGCCGATCCCCAACCCGAGCCCCGGGAACGGCGCGGCGTCTCACGTCGCGCCTTCCTTGGCGTTGCGGCGGGCGGGGCCGCGGCCATCGGGATCGGCGGCCTGGCCGCGGTCGGCGCGCTCGACGTCGGCGCACTGGTGCCGGGCTCGCCCTCCCCGGCCAACGCCACCGGCTCACGGACGTACCCGTTCGCCGGGCCGCACCAGGCGGGCATCGTGACCCCCGCCCAGGACCGGATGTACACGGCCGCGTTCGACCTCACGACCACGTCGCGTGACGAGCTGATCGAGCTGCTGCGGCGTTGGACGACGATGTCGGGCCGGCTGATGGGCGGCCTCTACGCCGGACCGAACGGGCCCGCGTCGGGTGCCTACGACGCCCCGCCCGACGACACCGGCGAGGCGATGGACCTCCCCGCCGCCGGCCTCACGCTCACCATTGGCTTCGGGCGGTCGCTGTTCACCGGGCCGAAGGGGTCCCCGGCCGACCGCTTCGGGATTGCCGACCGCCTGCCGACGGGCCTCGTCGACCTCCCCCACTTCTCGGGCGATCGCCTGGACGGCGCTCGCTCCGACGGCGACCTCTTCGTCCAGGCCTGCGCAGACGATCCGCAGGTCGCGATGCACGCGGTCCGCAACCTCACCCGGACGGCGTTCGGGACGGCGCGGGTGCGCTGGTCACAGCTCGGGTTCGGACGCACCTCGTCGACATCGACGACGCAGGTCACGCCGCGAAATCTGATGGGCTTCAAGGACGGCACGGCGAACGTCAAGGCGGAGGCCACGTCCGACGTCGAGCAGCACGTGTGGGTGCAGCCGGGCGACGCCGGCGGCGCCGACTGGCTGACGGGCGGCTCGTACGCCGTCGTGCGGCGCATCCGGATGCTCATCGAGACGTGGGATCGCACGTCACTCCGGGAGCAGGAGCAGATCATCGGGCGGACCAAGGGGGACGGCGCACCGCTCTCGGGCGGATCCGAGTTCACGGAGATCGACTTCGGGGCACCGGGCCGCGGGGGTGCGCCGCTGGTCGCCGCCGACGCGCACGTGCGGCTCGCCCACCCGTCCACGCACGGTGGCGCCAAGATGCTGCGCCGCGGCTACAACTTCACCGACGGCAACGACGCACTTGGCAGGCTCGATGCCGGGCTGTTCTTCGTCGCGTTCGTGCGCGACCCTCGGACCGGCTTCATCCCCGTCCAGAACGCGCTCTCGAGCAAGGATGCCCTGATGGAATACCTGGTGCACACGGGCTCCGGTCTGTACGCGGTCCCGCCGGGGGTGCCGGCGATCGGCGCCGACGGGTCGCTGGTCGACGACGCGTACCTCGGGGCGGCGCTCTTCGCCTGAGCGGCCGCGGCCCTCGCAACGCGAACCCTGGGGCACGAGCGTGCGTGAGATCCACCAAAACCCTCCATTCGGCGGGCCTGCATTGACCCGCAGCCCGCTTCGGGTCGGTTTCGTGCCTGAGATCGACAAGATCGCGCGACTTGGGCTCAACAGCTGCCCAAACATCGCCTCGATGCAGCTATTTGGCGGGTTTCAGGCACGCCCGCACCGGCAGCGGCTGTCCGCCGAGCCGGACTCAGCTGTCGCGCGGGTGGTCCCCGTCGCGGACGTGGTTCCCCCGCCGGTGCGGCAGCACGCTCAACGGGTCGATCCGGGCGATCTCGTAGCGCGGCAGCTTCATCCGCCCCGCGATGCCTTTGCGCAGCTTGAACGTCGCTTCCTCGGCGGGCGAGAACAGCCCGTAATGGAGGTGGCAGCCGGTCGCGTGCCCGGTGGCACCCTCGAAGCCGAGGAGCTGGCCCGCATGGACCTTCTGGCCGCGCTTGACGACCACCTTGCCGAAGTGCGCGTACATGCTGCGGTAGCCATTGCCGTCGTCGATGACCACGACCAGCGGCAGCGCGTTCCACAGGTTCTTGCGGTCGAGGCGGGCGAGGTACGGACCGAGGTCGCCGACCCAGCCGATGTGCTTGTCGAAGCGGCGGCCGGCCGCCAGGACGGTCCCGTCGTGCGCCGCGACGATCCGGTCGCCGCAGAACGTCGCGATGTCGATGCCGTCATGGAACGGCTTGCCGTCGACCACGAACGAGCCCCAGTCCGTCGGGCCGAACTTGAGCGTGAGCCGCGGGTGGGCGATGGGCCAGACGTAGCCGCTCAGCGTGTCGACCGGCGGGGCGGCGGCCGGCAGGGCGCTGGCCGCAGGGTCCTCGATCGGGCCCACGAGGTATGGCCGCCTCGGGTCGACGAACCGCGCGGCAGCGCCGGCGGCGGGAGGCGCCTCCACGTTGTCGCCAACGCCGGCCGCCGGCGCCTCTCGCGCGGCGACGGGCTCGGGCTCCTGGCCGGCGGCGGCTCGCGACCCGACGTGGTCGGTCACGATGTCGAGGACGTCACCCCTCGGCGTGGTCGCGGGCAGGGCGAGGACGATGACCACGGCAGCGGCTGCACCGATGAGGGCGGCCCGCGCGATGCCGATCCGGCGCCGAGGACGCGACGTCGGGAAATGCTGACGAGGCACCGGCGGAGTGTGCCGCACCCGGCGGCCCCACCGCAACTTGAGCGGCGCTGGGTATGATGTCGCCCGCCGCGCGCCCGTAGCTCAGTGGACCAGAGCATCGGTCTTCGGAACCGAGTGTCGGGGGTTCGAATCCCTCCGGGCGCGCCAGGTCCTCTAGCTCGGTGCTCAACCGGGCACCCACGCGCGAGCCGCGCTTCGATGCCCCCTCGAAACGGCCTGCGATGTGCCAAGCCGCCACAAGAGACGACGTCGGGCGTCTCAGGGCGGACGCGTGACGGCGTCCTCGGAGCCCGCCCTGGAGCACTATTCATGCCTGCCCACATGACTGCTCGTGGGCGACGTAGCCCAATCCTGGCGGCCGGCGCTGTCGGCCCCGCCAAACGGACGCCCCGCAAGCGTGCGCTCCGAGCTGCCGCCCTCGCGACACTCCTCCTTGCGGCTCCAACGATCACGTCTGCCGACCAAGCCAACATCTCGGTCGGGTCCATGCGGGTGCTCGCGCCCGGCGAAGTCATCGTCGAGGGGGGCCGGCTGCGAATCGGGCACGCGGGCATCCCCAACGTCGCCTATCCGGACGGCCCGTTCGTGCCGGGTGAGACCGTGACGGCGACGATCACCGGAGTCGTCGCCCGCGGGCGGTTCGCCGGGAAGCCCTATCTCGAGCACACGGGCCGGGGCGAGCTACTGGGGTCGGCCACGGTGTCGGCAACCGTGCCACTCACGTGGCTAACCGACGAGTTCGCCGAACTGGTGTTCGACCCGCCGGTCTCGATTCGGTACCACGCGCCAACGTCGGCCGCCCTCGCGTGCGAGCGAAACCAGGGCAAGATCGCGTATCTGATGGTCGGAGTCATTGCTGACTTCACAGGGAGTACCGGGACCGAGGCCCGGATCGACACGACGTCCGACCTTCCACTCGCATCTGTCATTGAGCCTGAGGTCAGGTGCCCGGTGCGGTCCGACTTCGACGGTGATGGCTACGCCGACCTCGCCATCGGGGCTCCGGGTGACCGAGCGGGAACGGTGGACCTTGCTGGCGCAGTGAACGTCCTGTACGGCTCGGCCGCCGGCTTGACGGCCGACGGCGACCAACTCTGGACGCAAGACAGTCGAGGGGTTCCCGGCGTGAGCCGGACGCGTGAGCAGTTCGGGGCTGCGCTCGCTGCCGGGGACTTCGACCGCGACGGCAAGGCAGACCTCGCAGTCGGCGCGCCGAGCGATAGCATCGACGGCCTGCGGTCAGGCGGAGTAACCATCCTCTACGGCACGAAACGCGGCCTGCGGGCCACGGGCAGTCAGCGCTGGAGCCGCGCGAACCTGCCGGGCTCACCGGCTAGCGGCGACCAGTTCGGGGCCGCCGTCGCAGCCGCTGACTTCGACGGCGACGGCTACGACGACCTCGTCGTCGGGGTGCCCGCGGACGACATTGCGGCCGACGGTGACGATCTCGGCTCGATCGAGGTCCTGTACGGCGGGCCTGCGGGACTCGAGGCAGGACGTGCAACGAACTTCGACCGTAGCTATCTGGGAGCAACTGAGCGTCTATCCGGGTTCTTTGGCCGGGCACTCGCCGCCGGCGATCTTGATGGCGACGGCTACGCAGACATCGCGATCGGCGCGCCGCTCGGCAACACCGGCGTCGATGATGTAGGGATCCTCTATGGGGGCCCACTCGGCCTGACGACGGAGGGCAGCCAGTCCTGGAGCCAGGCGAGTCCGGGGGTAGCGGGCGATACGGACCGGGATGACTGGTTTGGCGCTGCACTCTCGGCCGGCGACTTCGATCTGGACGGCATCGACGACCTCGCGATCGGGGCGCCTGGCGACGATGTCCTCGGCAATGGCCGCCACCAGGGTGGCGTCACTGTGCTGTACGGGAGCCCCGAGGGCCTGATCGCACAGGGCAGCCAGTGGTGGCATCAGAACCTCCCGAACTTTCCGGGCTCCGCGGAGAACTACGACTGGTTCGGACAAGCGGTGTCCGCGGGGAACCTCGACAACGACGGCTACGCCGACCTCGCCATCGGCTCTCCCGGTGACCGCGTTGGGAGCGCCGATGGCGCGGGAGCCATCTTCGTCCTATGGGGCGGATCAGGCGGCCTTACCAGATTTGGTGCCCAACGCTGGTCGCAGGCGAGCGCGGGCATGCCCGGGACGCCCGAAGCGGGCGACCGATTCGGCTCCAGCCTTGCGATCGGCCACTTCGGGCGGTCCGCGCCCGGCGACCTCGCCATCGGGATCCCGGGAGAGGCGATCGGAGCGCGTGGCGACGACGGGCTCATCGGCGTCCTGTATGGCCGGACTAACAGCCTCTGGTCCAAGCACTCGCAGGAGTGGTGGCAGGACCGGATGGGCATCGGGGGCAGCTCCGAAAACCACGATGGCCTTGGTACCGCGCTGACCCCCTAGCCTGGGACCAGCGGGCGCTTGCGATCGGGATCGACGGTGTAACCCGCAATCGCCGGGCCGATCGACAACAAGCCGCGCGTTGCGCAGCGCCCAATCGACTCGCCTGCTTTGTTCCTGCGCGCTTGGCGCCCTCCGGGCGCGCCAGGTCCTCTCGCGGCCCGCGCGGCCAGGGTCCCGATCCACCTCGTTTGACGGAATCGAGCCGAGAGCCGATGGTAGGTGGCGCAGTCGCCAATTGCGCCGGGCTCTCCTTCGCCGGTCCGAAGCGCGCGACGGATCGGATTCCTCCTGTGGCCCGTACCTCCTTCTCCTCGCCTGCCTCGAGCATCGTCGTGTGCAGCGACGGCTACTTCGACGTGTATCCGCCGGTCGACCGATCGAACGGCGACAAGCCCGCCTACCGAGGCGAACTTGGCGAGCTCGGCGCGGGGATCCGTGGCATCGATGATCGCCTTGCCGTCCGGCCGGACTCCGCGGCGCTCGCGGGCGCGGTCGAGGCCTGGTCCGCCGCCTACGGCAGCGCCGCAGTTCGGGGGGAGCTCGGCCACGGACGGGACGGCAAGGCGACCGATGGCTAGGCACGTGGACGCTGGCGCCACCGGTCGCGCGAGCGGCGACCACGGACGGGGGCGACGCTACCGGCGTCACGAGCTCGCGCTGCCCGACGGCGGCAAGCTCAGGCTCGGCGTCGACGGCAGGATCGAACGCCTCGATGCGGACGGATCGACCGAGCGTTCCTGGACGGTGGCCGACCCCGATTGGCCCAACCAGGCGATCCGGTTCGGGCTGCGCCCCCAGCCAGCGACCGTCACGCCTCGCGGCCAGCGCATCCCGGACCTGGGGCTGCCGGGAGCGTAGTCGCGCCGGCCCGGCCTCAGCGAGGCATTCATGCGCGATGCGCCCGCCGGACTCCCTCCGGGCGCGCCAGTTCCCTCGATGCTCAGCTCGAGGCGGGCGTCGGTCCGTCACTGCTGGCAGCGTCGACGACGATCCTGAGGCTCCCGTCGGGCTGTCGCTGGTAGACGACGACGTACTTGCTCTGGCCGCTCTGGCCGACGATCCGGCCGATGTCTACGACCAGCGAGCCATCCTCGATCACCTCGTCGGTCACGAATCGCAGGCTGGCCGGCCCACCCTCGACCATGTCGCGAAGGGCGGCGTCTACCGCCGCTCGCCCACGGATGATCGGCTGGCCGTGGAACAGCAGGCGGGCGTCGGCGGCATAGAAGGCCGCCAGCCGCTCCGCATCCTGCGTCGCGAAGGCCTCGCCGAATCCGGCGTTGATCGCATCGAGCTCGTCGCGGATAGCCACGCTGTCACCTTCTCGTGCAACGCCTGACGCTGATGAGCGGATGCGGCGACTGCCTGACCCGCGGCCGAGACCCGAGCCAAGTGTGGATCATGCGACCGCCGTTCAGGCGCCGCCGGATGTCGCGAGCGGCGTGATCGCGGCGCGCCGTACCCGCCCGGGGCGGTACGCGGGCGTTGTGGTCGGTGGAGCCTCCACGCTGCGGCGCGGGTCCTCGGTCTCGGTGGTGCGGCGCTTGGCGATCGTGTAGGTCTCCATGGGACCGTAGCCGCGAAGCCGCATCGGACCGCGGGGCTCCACGTCGAACAGGTCGGCCACGTTCCGTCGTGTCGATGCGCTGACGTGGACGCGGCCGGGGACGCCATGCGACTCCAGCCGGCTGGCGATGTTCACGGTCTCGCCCCAGATATCGAACGCGAACTTGCGGTGGCCGATCACCCCGCCGATGACCGGGCCGGAGTGCACGCCGACGCGGAGCCGCAGGTCGGCGATCCCGTCGCCCTCCTGCCTGGCGGCGTCGATCATCGCGAGCCCGAGGTCAACGACGCGAGCGGCGTGGTCCTCCATGGGCTCGGGCAGTCCGCCCGCGGCCATGTACGCGTCGCCGATGGTCTTGATCTTTTCCAGGCCGCGCGCGGCAACGAGCTCGTCAAAGCGCTCGAAGAGTCGGCCGAGGATCCCAACCACTTCATCGGCCGGCAGACGGGCGCTCAGTGCCGTGAACCCGACGATGTCGGCAAAGAGGACGGTGACGGCCGGATACGCATCGGCGATCGTCCGCTCACCGGCAAGGAGGCGC